>NZ_VFVC01000018.1:0-101262 GCF_006441575.1 Mesorhizobium sp. B2-4-12 | reverse complement strand
CGGCGTCGGCCGTCCGAAATAATAGCCCTGGAAGCGGTTGCAGCCCGCCGCCTTGGCCAGCGCGAATTCTTCCGCGGCCTCACCACCGGCCAGAAGCTGACCGCCGGCGCCGTGGGCTTGGGTGCGGCCGCGCTGGCGACCAAGGTGGCGCTGCCGGCTGTCCTGCAGAAGAAGGAAGCCACGCTCGCCAAGCAGAACCCCGGCGGCCTGCCAGTGAAGCCAGGGCGGGGCAGCCGGCAGCCAGGCGGTTCCACGCCGCTGTCGAAGCCATTGCCTGCCGACAGGCTGACAGGTCATGCCTTGCCCGGCGCCGACGGCAAGACGCTCCCGCTCGTCAATGGCAGGCCGGTGCTGAATGGACAGAATCTGCCCAACCCGAACCTGCCAAACAACAAATCCAGGAAGCTCTTGAACAAGCAGGGCACGGCAGGTGGAAACGCCGTGACCGGCAACGCTGTGGTGAATGGACAGAACCTGCCCAACAACCCGAACCTGCCCAACAGCAAGTCCAGGAAGCTCTTGAACAAGCAGGGCACGGCGGGTGGAAACGCCGTAGCCGGCAACCCTGCGGTTAATGGGCAAAACCGGGCCAATGGGCAGGGCCAGAACAGTACTGGCCAGAACGAAACAGGCAAGAATGGCAAGTTCCGCAGGGTCCCGGGTGCCAATGGCACGCCTGTGGCGAATGGGACGAACAACCCCTCGGCGCTCAAGGGCCAGAATTCAGGCCAGACCTCGCCCAACGGCAAGTTCAGGAAGCTTCACAATCAGAGCGGTGGCCAGACGAATGGCCAGGCCAATGGGGCTCAGGTCGATGGCAGCGGTCCCAAATTCCACAGGCTGCCCGCCAACGGAAGCGGTGGTGGCGACGTCCAGCAGAAATTCAAGGTCAACAATGGCAATCCGCAGCTGAAGGTGCAGGGTCAGCCCAGGCCGCAGAGGCCGGAGTTCCACGCCCAGCCGAAGCAGCAGATGCAACCGCAGGCACAGTCACGGCTGCCGCAGCAGCAGATGCAAGAGATGCGCCGGCAGCCGCAAGCGCAGCCAAGGCCGCCGAAGCAGCAGATGCAAGAGGTGCACCGGCAGCCGCAGGCGCAGCCAAGGCCGCAGCAGCCGCCAGCTGTCAAGAAGCCGTCTTGCGGGCACCCTAATGAGCCTGCTTGCAAGCAATAGTGCATATGGTCCAGAGGGGGCCCGGCTTGGGTCGCGACAGGCATAAGACAAGGCTCGAAACGCCTCGCCGGTCGCGTTGTGTGAGATGACACGGGCTGTGCCGGGCTGGCAGCAAACATGGTGAGGCCACGGCGGCAACCCGCGAACAGATCACATCTGCGTGGTTGGCCGCTGCCAAGATTGCGCAGTGCCCCGGCTCGCTGTTACCCAATCAGTGCAGGGGGTCAAAAAAGGAGTGAGCATAATGAGGATTGCAAGCGTTCTGACATCTGTCGCCCTGGCAGGGTTCATTGCGACGGGAGCCGCCGCGGCGACGAAAGCGGCGACCACGACGGCGCCGGCCACCACTACGACGGCGCCCATGAAGAAGGCTGCGCCTGCCATGACGCCGCAGCAAACGGCGATTTCGAAGCAATGTTCCGCGCTTGCAGATACCAAGAAGCTGCACGGAAAGGCGCGCGCGAAGTTCCGGGCCGACTGCAAAAAGAACGGCGGCAAAGCCAGCTGATCTTCGGCTGTCCGCGGCGTGTTATGCTGCCAACTGCCCTGCTTGGAGAGGCTGGCAGCAATTCTGGAGGTGAAGCGGTTCTCTGTCCTGGACCACTTCAAACCTGAACCACTTCAAAAGCCGCAGAGGAGGCGATAGTACCGGAACAAGCCGGGCCTCAAACCCGGGTGCCGCCCACCGTCATCTGGTTCATGCGCAGATGCGGCTGACCGACGCCGACCGGAACCCCCTGGCCAGCCTTGCCGCACATGCCGATGCCATTGTCGAGCGTCATGTCGTTGCCGACCATCGAAACGCGATGCATGGCATCGGGCCCGTTGCCGATCAGCATCGCGCCCTTGATCGGCTGCGTCACCTTGCCGTTCTCGATCATGTAGGCCTCGGTGCAGCCGAACACGAACTTGCCTGAAGTGATGTCGACCTGACCGCCGCCGAAGGAGACGGCGTAGATGCCGTTCTTGACCGATGCGATGATCTCGTCCGGATCCATGTCGCCTGCCGTCATGTAGGTGTTGGTCATGCGCGGCATCGGCTGGTGCGCATAGCCTTCGCGCCGGCCGTTGCCGGTGGCCTTCATGCCCATCAGCCGTGCGTTCTGCCGGTCCTGCATGTAGCCGACCAGCTTGCCGTCCTCGATCAGCACGTTGCGGGCCGACGGCGTGCCTTCGTCGTCGACGGTGAGCGAACCGCGCCGCTCGGGGATGGTGCCGTCGTCAACCACGGTGACGCCCTTGGCGGCGACCTGCTGTCCCATCAGGCCGGCGAAGGCCGAGGTTTTCTTGCGATTGAAATCGCCTTCCAGCCCGTGCCCGACAGCCTCATGCAGCATGACGCCCGGCCAGCCGCTGGACAGCACGATGTCGAACGTGCCGGCCGGGGCAGGAACCGCCGCGAGATTGACCAGAGCCTGCCGGAGCGCCTCCCTTGCGGCATGCTTCCAACTGTCCTCAATCAGGAAATCGCCAAAGGCCTTGCGCCCACCCATGCCGTAGGAGCCGCTTTCCTGGCGGTCGCCATCTCCGACCACGACGGAGACGTTGATACGGACCAGAGGCCTGATATCGCGAACCATCTGGCCGTCGGCGCGCACGATCTCAACATGCTGCCAGGACGCGGCGAGCGAGGCGGTCACCTGGCGCACGCGCGGATCCTCCGCGCGCAGCCAGGCATCGATTTCCTGCAGCAGCTTCGCCTTGGCCTCGAAGGAAGGCGAGGGGATCGGGTTCTCGTCGCCATAGAGATGGCGGTTGGTGCGGGCGGGCGCGGCGGCAAGTGTCCCGGAATAGCCACCCTTGACGGTCGAGACGGCATTGGCCGCGCGCAGCAGCGAGGCCTCGGACAGGTCGCTCGAATGGGCATAGCCGCTGGCTTCGCCGGCGACGGCGCGAAGACCAAACCCCTGATCCGTATTGAAGTTGGCGGTCTTGAGCCGGCCATTGTCGAACATCAGCGCTTCGCTTTCGCTGTATTCGAGAAACAGCTCGCCGTCGTCGGCGCCATTGATGGTGTCGGCGACGATCTGCTTGATGCGATCATCTGAAATGTCGAATTGGCCGATCAGGCTGTTCATGGCGTCCATCCGTGGAAAGAATTGTTTCCACGATGTAGGCGCGAAGATGCGCCTGCACAATCTGCAATGAAGATCGGGCTCGACGAATGGCAGCGGCCAGCCGACCCAAGTCAGGCTTCGGTGCGGCAAAATCGCGTCAGGACCGGGCTTTGCGCCAGGGGCGGAATCAGGGCAGCGCCGCGAACCCTTCGGCAAAACCCTTCAGGTCGACGGGAATGCCGATGCCTTCTTCCGGCGTCTGGAAGACGATGAACGTTGCCGACGTGCCGGTCTTCAGCGTGTCGAGCAGCGGCTTTTCGAGGATGACCTCGGCGTAGCATCCATCCTGGAAACAGCGCACGAAATAGGCGCGGCCAATGTCCTTGCCGTCGACATTGAGGCCGAGCCCGTTGGGCAACAGCACGCCGAGCGGCGCCAGCACGCGCAGAATCTCGGCCTTGTTGTCGGCGGTGCGCAGCACGACGACCGACAGTCCCATCTCCGGACGGTCCTCGGCAACGACGTTCTGCATCATCACGCATTGTTCCGAGGTGGCGCCGGCGGGCGTGTCGCAGATGATCGACCAGGCGCCATGCGTCGAGCGCACCGTGCCGCTCGGCTGGGCGGCATTGGCCTGACCGGCCACGAACAGACCGGCCGCGGACAGGGCGGCAACAAGCATGGCCTTGACCAAAGGGCTCGAAAGCCCCGGTCTCGTATGCCCCAGTCTTGTGTGCCCCAGTCTTGGGTGCCCAAGTCTTGAAAGCCAAGAGTTCATGACGGCTCCATTGCGAATCACGGCACTTTAAGCCGCGCCAATGCCAAGTAAAGGACGAGACCGCGGCCGAACTGTCCCGATACAGGCAATAGAGCGCTTTTTCCTGCCAAATTCGCCTGAATTACGACGCTTCGCGCGCCCGGCCGGCATGAGGCAGCGGCCTGCCGGACATACGCGATTCGCCGCCATTGCCGCCGCCCCGGAAGAGCCGTGCCGGCTTGCGCGCAAAAATGCCGCACAGTTTCCTCCGCTCCTTTCTTGCGGAGGGAAAAAGAGTATGGTTTGAACCACCTTGAGACTGTCCGGGATTCCCGTCCCGGCATTGTTCGTTATTCTTGCGGGCACAGCCGTGAGAGACTGGGAGACGAAGAGGGCGATGAGAAAATTCCTAGCAAGCACCGGTGCTGCTGCCACGTTCCTCGCCTGCGGATCCGCTCATGCGGACCAGCCCAAGGCGTGGGAGACGGGCTTCCAGGCGCCTGCGACCGACATGATGCGGCAGATCGAGTGGTTTGGAAACTACACGATGTGGTTCATCATCCCGATCACCGTCCTGGTGCTGTTCCTCCTTATCTATTGCATCGTGAAATTCCGCGCGAGCGTGAACCCGATTCCGTCCAAGACCAGCCATAACACGCTGATCGAGGTCATCTGGACCGTCGGCCCCGTCGTGGTCCTGCTTTGTCTCGCCATTCCCTCGTTTCAGCTTCTGACCGCGCAGTATACGCCGCCGGAGGAGGCCAAGCTGACCGTGAAGGCGACCGGCAACCAGTGGAACTGGGACTACGAATATCAGACCGACAACACGCTCGCCTTCAATTCGGCCATCCTCCAGGACGGCGACCGCGCCAAAGCCGGCAAGGAAGACCGCACGGTTTATCCGCGTCTGCTCGCCGTCGACAATGAACTGGTGGTGCCGGTCAACACGATGACCCGCGTGCTCGTCACCGCGACCGACGTGATCCATTCCTTTGCCATGCCTTCCTTCGGCATCAAGATCGACGCCATTCCCGGTCGCACCAACGAGACCTGGTTCAAGGCGGAGAAGGAAGGCCTCTATTATGGCCAGTGCTCGCAGCTCTGCGGCAAGGATCACGCCTTCATGCCGATCGCCATTCGTGTCGTCTCGGACGCGCAGTTCAAGACCTGGCTGGCTGCGGCCAAGACCGATCTGCCCGGCGCCAACAAGACGCTGATGGCCGAGGTCGATGGCCAGAACAAGGTAGCGGCCGCCGGCAATTGATGCCGCGGCCAGGAAAGATCAGGGAACGGAGCGGAACATGGCAGACGCTGCAGCTCACGACGGGCACGACCACAAGCCTTATCACGGTTGGGTGCGCTGGGTTTATTCGACCAACCACAAGGACATCGGTACGCTCTACCTGATCTTCGCGATCATAGCCGGCATCATCGGTGGCGCACTGTCGGTTGCCATCCGCATGGAACTGCAGGAGCCGGGCATCCAGATCTTCAGCGGTCTTGCGCAGATGGTCTACGGCATGAACGGTGATGCGGCGATCGATGGCGGCAAGAGCATGTACAACGCCTTTGCCACCGCGCATGCGCTGATCATGATCTTCTTCATGGTCATGCCGGCGCTGATCGGCGGTTTCGCCAACTGGATGGTGCCGATCATGATCGGTGCTCCCGACATGGCGTTCCCGCGCATGAACAACATCTCTTTCTGGCTGCTGCCGCCTGCCTTCATCCTGCTGCTCACCTCGATGTTCATGCCGAGCGCGCCGGGCGCCTACGGCGTCGGCGGCGGCTGGACGCTCTATCCGCCGCTTTCGACCTCGGGCCAGCCTGGACCGGCGATGGATCTGGCGATCCTGTCGATCCACATCGCCGGCGCGTCCTCGATTCTCGGTGCCATCAACTTCATCACCACTATCTTCAATATGCGCGCTCCCGGCATGACGCTGCACAAGATGCCGCTGTTTGCATGGTCGGTGCTGGTCACTGCCTTCCTGCTCCTGCTGTCCCTGCCGGTTCTGGCCGGCGGCATCACCATGCTGCTCACCGACCGCAATTTCGGCACCACCTTCTTCGCTCCCGATGGTGGGGGCGATCCGATCCTGTTCCAGCACCTGTTCTGGTTCTTCGGCCATCCGGAAGTGTACATCCTGATCCTGCCGGGTTTCGGCATCATCAGCCATATCGTGTCGACCTTCTCGAGGAAGCCGGTGTTCGGCTATCTCGGCATGGCTTACGCCATGGTCGCGATCGGCGCCGTCGGCTTCATCGTCTGGGCGCACCACATGTACACGACCGGCCTGTCGCTCGACACGCAGCGGTACTTCGTCTTTGCCACCATGGTCATCGCGGTGCCGACGGGCGTGAAGATCTTCTCCTGGATCGCGACGATGTGGGGCGGTTCGATCTCGTTCAAGCCGCCGATGCTGTGGGCGCTGGGCTTCATCTTCCTGTTCACCATCGGTGGCGTCACCGGCGTGCAGCTGGCCAATGCCGGCCTCGACCGCTCGCTGCATGACACCTATTTCGTCATCGCCCACTTCCACTACGTGCTGTCGCTGGGCGCGGTGTTCGCCATCTTCGCCGGCTGGTACTACTGGTTCCCGAAGATGACCGGCTACATGTACTCGCCGGTCATCGCCAACACCCATTTCTGGGTGATGTTCGTCGGCGTGAACCTGATCTTCTTCCCGCAGCACTTCCTCGGCCTCGCCGGCATGCCGCGCCGCACCATCGACTATCCGGACGCGTTTGCGGGCTGGAATATGGTGTCGTCCTACGGTTCGTACATTTCGGCCGTCGGTGTCGCGATCTTCCTCTATGGCGTGTTCGAAGCCTTCCAGAAGAAGCGGATCGCCGGTGCCAACCCATGGGGTGAGGGTGCCACCACGCTCGAATGGCAGCTACCTTCGCCGCCGCCGTTCCACCAGTGGGAGCAGCTGCCGAAGATCAAGTAAGGCGGCAGCCCCGGAATCGAAACCGCCGGTTAACCGGCGGTTTCGGCCAAAACGGATGGAATTGAGTACGCATGGCCCTAGTCGACGAAACCAGCATTGACGAAGCGGGCTTCCGCATGTCGGAAGCCACGGCGGGCGATTTCTTCGCCCTGCTGAAGCCGCGCGTCATGTCGCTGGTGGTGTTCACCGCCTTTGTCGGGTTGGTCGCGGCGCCCGTGACCATCAACCCGCTGCTTGCGGTGATCGCCATCCTGTCGATCGCCATCGGTGCCGGCGCCTCGGGCGCGCTCAACATGTGGTACGACGCCGACATCGACGCGGTGATGACCAGGACGGCCAGCCGTCCGGTGCCGTCCGGCCGCATCCAGCCACACGAGGCGCTGAGCTTCGGCCTGGTGTTGTCGGTGCTGTCGGTGATGACGCTCGGCGTGCTGGTGAACTGGCTGTCGGCGGCGCTGCTGGCCTTCACTATCTTCTTCTATGCCGTCGTCTACACGATGTGGCTGAAGCGCTGGACGCCGCAGAACATTGTCATCGGCGGCGCGGCGGGTGCGATCCCGCCGGTCATTGGCTGGGCCGCCGTGACCGGGTCGGTCAGCTTCGAAAGCATCATCCTGTTCCTGATCATCTTCCTGTGGACGCCGCCGCATTTCTGGGCGCTCGCGCTGTTCAAGTCCGAGGACTATGGGCGCGCCGGCATCCCTATGATGCCGAACGTCGCCGGCCATGCATCGACCCGCCGCCAGATTTTCGCCTACGCGTTGGTGCTGGCCCCGGTCGGTGTGCTGCCCTGGCTGCTCGGCTATACGACACCGATCTATGGCGTGGCCGCGCTGCTGCTGGGCGCAGGCTTTGTCTGGTATGCCTGGAAAGTGCTTGGCATGCCCGACAGCGATCGCGCGATGAAGCCGGCCAAGGCGTTGTTCGCCTATTCGCTGCTCTATCTCTTCGCCATTTTCGCCGTCTATCTCGCCGACAGCGTCATCGGGCGTCTACTCGCGGCTGGTGGAGCATGAGCATGGCCGAAGACAAGCTCGAAACGGTCACCTTGACCGAGCGTCAGAAAAAGGCTCAGCGCAGCCGTTCCATCGCCATCGGCGTGGCGCTCGCGGTGCTGGTCGTCATTTTCTACATCGCGACGATCGTGAAGTTCGGCCACAATTTGTCGGGCACGATGTGATGAGCATCGAGTTGCCCAAAAAGACGGCCGGGAAAAACAGCAACCGCATTGTCGCGGTTGTCTGCCTAGCCTTCTTCACCGGCATGATCGGCATGGCCTATGCGGCCGTGCCGCTCTACAAGATGTTCTGCCAGGCGACTGGTTATGGCGGCACGACGCAACGGGTCGAGAAACAGTATGCCGGCCGCGTGCTCGACCGTGAGATCACGGTCCGCTTCGACGCCAATATCGCCGGCGTGCCCTGGGAGTTCCAGCCGGTCCAGCGCTCGATGACCATGAAGATCGGGGAGACGGTCCAGGCGCATTATCGGGCGACCAACAAGTTCGACCGCCCCGTCACCGGCCGCGCCACCTTCAACGTGCAGCCGGAACTGGCAGGGCCCTATTTCAACAAGGTCGAGTGCTTCTGCTTCACTGATACGTCGCTGAAGCCCGGCGAGACGCTTGACATGCCGGTCCTCTTCTACGTGGACCCCGATATCGTGAATGTGCCGGAACTGAAGGACGTGAAGACGATCACTCTGTCCTATACGATGTTCCCGGTCGAGAAGAACAAGCCGGTCGCCTCCTCGGAGCCGGCCCAGGGCAATAGCAAGACAATTTCAAATACCGAAGGAAATCTCGGGGGTTGATATGGCAGACGCACACGCAAAACCACACCACGACTACCATCTCGTCGACCCGAGCCCGTGGCCTTTCCTGGGATCGGTCGGCGCGCTGGTCACCGCTTTCGGTGGTGTCTGCCTCATGGAGTACCTGAAGGGCGGCTCCGTCCCGATCTTCGGCTTCAACATCGCAAATCCGTGGCTGTTCTTCATCGGCATCGTGATCGTGCTCTACACCATGTTCGCCTGGTGGTCGGACACGATCAAGGAAGCGCATGAGGGCCATCACACGCGCGTCGTGTCGCTGCACCTGCGCTACGGCATGATCATGTTCATCGCTTCGGAGGTGATGTTCTTCGTCGCCTGGTTCTGGGCCTATTTCGATGCCAGCCTTTTTGCCGGCGAGGCGCAGAACTACGCGCGCCACACCTTTACCGGTGGCGTCTGGCCGCCGAAGGGCATGGAGGTTCTCGATCCCTTCCATCTGCCGCTCTACAACACCGTCATCCTGCTGCTGTCGGGCACCACGGTCACCTGGGCGCACCATTCGCTGCTTCACGGCGACCGCAAGGGGTTGATCAACGGTCTGGTGCTGACCGTCGGCCTCGGCATGCTCTTCACCATGGTGCAGGCCTACGAGTACATGCACGCTCCGTTCGGCTTCAAGGATTCCATCTACGGCGCCACCTTCTTCATGGCGACCGGCTTCCATGGTTTCCATGTCATCATCGGCACCATTTTCCTGCTGGTCTGCCTGATCCGGGCAATGAGGGGCGACTTCACCCCCAAGCAGCATTTCGGCTTCGAAGCGGCCGCCTGGTACTGGCACTTCGTCGACGTGGTCTGGCTGTTCCTGTTCGCCTCGATCTACGTCTGGGGATCGGTCGGCGCGGTGATCGAAGGCCACTGATCCAGGCCTGAGGATTTAGATTTCGGGAAGGCGGCCGCGGCGACGTGGCCGCCTTCTCCTTTTCGGCGCAATGTTTCGGCTGGTGGGGGTGGCTGCTTCAATTGGTCGACTGGACCGACGGCTGCATTGCCGTTAGGGATTCCGACATGGACGAAATCTGGGCGATGGTGGCCGATGGGACACCAATCGAGATCGAGAAGTAACCATGGGTGACGATAAGGCGATCTGGCCTCCGATCGATCCGATTTCGGCCGGCCTGCACGGCCGCTGTCCCCGCTGCGGCGAAGGACGGCTGTTTTCGGGCTTCCTCACCGTCGGAAAACGCTGCGCCAATTGCGGCCTCGACTATTCCTATGCTGACGCCGGCGACGGGCCCGCGGTCTTCGTCATCCTGATCATCGGCTTCATCATCGTCGGCTTGGCGCTTTGGGTCGAAGTGACGCTGAGCCCGCCGCTCTGGCTACATCTGCTTATCTGGATCCCACTAGCCCTGGTGCTGTGCCTGACTGCGCTCCGATTGATCAAGGGCGTCCTGCTCACCCTGCAATATGCCAACAAGGCGGCCGAAGGCCGGCTGGACCGCGGCGAATGAGCGAGGCATCCGTCAAAGTCGGTAGCCGTTCGCGGCCGCGATCGGCATTGCTGCTCGGCCTTGGCCTTGCGCTGCTGCTCATCCTGCTGGCGCTCGGCACCTGGCAGGTGCAGCGCCTGCACTGGAAGGAAGGCCTTCTGCAGACCATCGACCAGCGCACCCACTCCGCGCCGCTGCCGCTGGCCGATGTCGAGAAGGAATTCGCCTCGACCGGCGACGTCGACTACACGCCGGTGACGGTTTCCGGCACTTTCCTGCATTCCGGCGAACGGCATTTCTACACGACCTGGGAAGGCGACGCCGGCTTCAACGTCTACACCCCGCTCGCCCTCGACGATGGCCGCTTCGTCCTGGTCAATCGCGGCTTCGTACCCTACGACCTCAAGGACGCCGCCAAGCGCGCCCAGGGACAGGTGACGGGCAGGGTCACCATCACCGGGCTCGCCCGCAATCCGCTGCCGGGAAAGCCCTCGATGATGCTTCCCGACAATGACGTGGCGAAGAACATTTTTTACTGGAAGGATCGGGACGTGATGGCGGCGAGCGCCGGTCTGCTGGCCGGGTTCAAGCTGGTGCCGATCTTCATCGATGCCGACAAGACGCCGAATCCCGGCGGCCTGCCGATCGGCGGCGTTACCATCATCGATCTGCCGAACAGCCATCTGCAATATGCTGTCACCTGGTATGGGCTTGCTGCCGCGCTCGCTGTCGTGCTCGTCCTGCGGCTTCGCCGTCCCGCGAAGGACGGCTGAACGCGACCGCCCCCCTTTCTACCGATGCTCTTGACAGGGTAGGGGTAGGCACCTCATTTCGGCGCTGACGAACCGGCCAGGAATTTAATGCTTCAGACAATCGCCAAACCTCCTCTGACGATCCGGCTCTGCCAGCCGCGCGGTTTCTGCGCCGGCGTCGACCGCGCCATCCAGATCGTCGTGTTGGCGCTGAAGAAATACGGCGCACCGGTCTATGTTCGCCACGAGATCGTCCACAACCGCTATGTTGTCGAGGGCCTGCAAAGCCTTGGCGCCGTCTTTATCGAGGAGCTTTCCGAAATCCCGGCCGAACACCGGCAGTCGCCGGTCGTCTTCTCCGCGCATGGCGTGCCGAAATCGGTGCCGGCGGATGCCCAGGCGCGCAATCTGTTCTATCTCGACGCCACCTGTCCGCTGGTCTCGAAAGTGCACAAGCAGGCGATGCGCCATCAGCGGCTTGGCCGCCACGTGCTGTTGATCGGCCATGCCGGACATCCCGAGGTGATCGGCACCATGGGACAGTTGCCGGAGGGCGCGGTAACGCTGATCGAGACCGAGGCCGACGCCGCCGGGCTTGAGCCCGCCGATCCGCGCGCGCTCGGCTTCGTCACCCAGACCACCCTGTCGGTCGAGGACACCGCCGGTATCATCCGCGCCCTGCAGGACCGTTTTCCAGACCTGCAGGCGCCGGCGGCGGAATCGATCTGCTATGCCACCACCAACCGCCAGGAGGCGGTGAAGGAAACAGCGGCCGGCGCCGATCTCTATCTGATCGTCGGCGCCCCCAATTCCTCCAATTCGCGCCGCCTTGTCGAAGTGGCGGAGCGTGCCGGCGCCTCGATGTCGCTTCTCGTGCAGCGCGCCGCCGAAATTCCGTGGAATGACATCGGCAACATTTCTACACTCGGCCTGTCGGCAGGGGCATCGGCGCCGGAGATCATCGTCGACGAGATCATCGACGCGTTCCGCCAGCGTTTCGATGTCACCATCGATCTGGCCATCACGGCCACAGAAACAGAGGATTTTCCGGTCATGCGGGTATTGCGCGATGTCGAACTGACGCCGGCTGACATGGCCTTCGTCAACGGAGCCGCGTAAGGCACATGGCGGTCTATACCGACGTTGCGGAGGGCGAACTCGGCGCTTTCCTGAAGCACTATCCAGTCGGCGATCTCCTGTCCTACAAGGGCATCGCAGAGGGCACGGAAAACTCGAACTTCCTGCTGCACACCTCGACCGGCTCCTACATCCTGACGCTCTACGAGAAGCGCGTGGAGAAGGCGGATCTGCCGTTCTTCCTTGGGCTGATGGGCCACCTCGCCAACAAGGGGGTGTCCTGTCCGCTGCCGGTGACCGCGCATGACGGCAGCGTCATCGGCACGCTGGCCGGCCGTCCGGCCGTCATCATCACGTTCCTCGAAGGGCTTTCGCTGCGCCGGCCGATGGCAACGCACTGCGCCGAAGTCGGCAAGGCGCTGGCCGCCCTGCACCTTGCCGGCGCTGATTTTCCGATGACCCGCCCCAACGCTCTTGCCATAGACGGCTGGCGCAAGCTTTGGGACGCGTCCCGCGACAGGGCCGACGAAGTCGAGCCGGGACTGGCGGCCGAGGTGGATGCCGACTTCGCCGATTTCGATCGCAACTGGCCGAAAGACCTTCCTAAAGGCATCATCCATGCCGATCTTTTCCCCGACAATGTCTTCTTCCTCGGCGAAAAGCTCTCCGGCCTGATCGACTTCTATTTCGCTTGCGACGACCTCTACGCCTATGACGTCGCCACCTGCCTCAACGCCTGGTGCTTCGAGAAGGACTTTTCCTTCAATCTCACCAAGGGCAAGGCACTGCTCGAGAGCTACCAAAGCGTGCGGCCCCTGAGCGCCGAGGAGAAGGCGGCGCTGCCGATGCTGGCACGCGGTTCAGCGCTGCGCTTCATGCTGACCCGCCTCTATGACTGGCTGACCGTTCCCAACGGCGGGCTGGTGATGAAGCGCGATCCGACGGAATATATCCGCAGGATGCGGTTCCACCGGGCAATCAAATCTCCTTCGGAATATGGATTGGCATGAGCAAACAGGTTGAGATCTTCACTGACGGCGCCTGCTCGGGCAATCCTGGCCCTGGCGGCTGGGGCGCCATCCTGCGCTTCAACGGCACCACCAAGGAGCTCTCCGGCGGCGAGGCCGAGACGACCAACAACCGCATGGAATTGCTGGCGGCCATCTCTGCCCTGAACGCGCTCAAGGAGCCTTGCACCGTCGAGCTTCATACCGACAGCAAATATGTCATGGACGGCATTTCCAAGTGGATCCATGGCTGGAAGAAGAACGGCTGGAGGACCGCCGACAAGAAGCCGGTCAAGAACGGTGAGCTGTGGCAGGCACTGGACGACGCCAACAGACGCCACAAGGTCACCTGGAACTGGGTCAGGGGCCATGCCGGCCACGCCGAGAACGAGCGCGCCGACGAATTGGCAAGGGAAGGCATGGCGCCGTTCAAGAAGGGCTCCTTCAAGCCAGCGGTTTCAGCGCCAAAGCCGGATGTCCAGGCAAAACAGCCGCCGACGACGAAGGCACGTCGCTCGACGCAGAGCTATTGAGTTCCAGCCTTGGGGCTTCCGATCGACGGGAGCCCTCTGCCATGCCGACTCTTGCTGCTTGCGCTGAGCGGCAAGCAGATAAGCCGCGACAGGGATCAGCCGCCTGGCGGCGGCAACCACTTCGCCTTCGATATCGCCACGCGTCGCGTTCTCTACGGATGGCGGCCGATCGACAGTCTGGAGCAGCTCTAAGCCCTCAGCGGATCAGTAGCGCGGTGCCCCAAAGCCCAAGCGCGAACACCGTGTGCGAGACCAGGTTGAGCGCCCGGATCTGCATCGGGTTGGGCCGTTTCGATGCTGCCCATCCGGCGCCCATGCCGGGCGCCAGCAGGAACCAGCCGGCGCCGACGGTGACGATGCCAAGAATGAAGGCTGGCAGGAAGGTCGGCGCGGTAAGCCAGCCTGCTCCAGCCACGACGACCAGGATGATGCCGTAGACAATGCCGACGAAGTAATGAAAGGCCCAGCCCAGCGCCACTTCATGTGCATAGGGCGCCGCATCGCCGATATCGTCGTGAAAGACCTTGTCGCCGAGGTGCCGGACCCAGCGGCCAACCGGTCCCCAGTTCGGCCGTGGCTGGCCAAATGCCTTGTGGAGGAAGAGCGCCCAGATATCCATCAGCACGGTGGCGCCGATGCCGATCGCGATGGCGCGCCAGAAGATGTCAAGCATCGTTGGGATCCCCGAAAGCCGGCAGTTCTGGAGCGCAAGTGGTTGTCGGGCAAGCAGCGGCCATTGCGGTCTCGCCCGATGCGACCGTTGAAGCTCAGAGCTGTCCGAGAATATGAGCGGCGCCGGATTCGTCGACGCCCGGCTTGGTCTCGACATTGAGCGCGGTGACCTTGCCGTCGTCGATGATCATTGAAAACCGCTTCGAGCGCAGCCCCATGCCGCCCGCCGAAAGGTCATTGTCGAGGCCGACCGCCTTGGCGAAATCGCCATTGCCGTCGGCGAGGAACAGGATCTTGCCCTCACCGCCGGTGAAGCGCGCCCAGGCGCCCATGACATGGACGTCGTTGACCGAAACGACGGCGATGGTGTCGACGCCACGCGCCAGGATGGCGTCATGGTTTTCGAGATAGCCGGGCAAATGGTTGTTGCTGCAGGTCGGCGTGAAGGCACCGGGAACGCCGAACAGAACCACCTTTTTCCCCGGGAAAATCTCGGCCGACGTGATCGCCTTGGCGCCGTCGGTGGTCATCGTCTTGAAGGTCGCTTCGGGCAGCATGTCGCCGACGGAAATGGTCATGAGTTCCTCGCTTGGGGATGGGAAGCATGCTTGCGTAGCGAACTCAGCGGCTTCCCGCAACCGCAGCATCAAGGGAAAGGTAGCAGCCCTTCGACGGCCCCCGCCGAACTCGTCAGCGTGTAATGCAGCCCGCCATCCGTGGGCGTCGTCGAGGGGCGGTCGAGGATCGGCACGGTGAAGATCAGCTTGCCGTCCTTTTCCCGGCGGGAAGGGGGGCCGAACATGTAGTCCCGCTCGCTGGCGACAAAGAAATCCGCTGCCTCCGGGGCACCGGGAAAGCTCGCCTCGACAACCAGCGTCTCGTGATCGCCCGGCAGCACAGTGATGCCGAAGTCAGGCTTTGCCGGCGCCGGCAAAGCCGCGAAACTCGCCTTCACAAGGGCTGCATCGCCGGCATTGTCGGGATCCGAAGCGGGGTCGACGGTCAGCCGTGTCTGCACCGGGATGCAGATCGTTTCACAAATGCCGAGGAAGATGTCGGCGTCGATGACGGCCGGCTGGTTCGGCGTCGCCAGCGTGAATGTGACAGGCAGCGAAACTGGATAGTTGTAGCCGGCCCATTTGCCATAACCATCGTCGTGGCGTTGGGGTGGAGGAAACGAGAGCGAGGCATCGGCAATGTTGGTGCTGGCCGAGATATCGAGCTGCGGCGGCACGCCGGCGTCGCCTGGGTCGCGCCAGTAGGTCTTCCAGCCGGGCCTGAGCGCTATGTCGAGAACGCCCTGGATACGGCCGGCATCGTCCGGCTTGCCGCTCGTCACCAGCCGCACCTTGCCGCCTTCGCTGTTGTACCAGGCGGACGAGGAGGCGGAGGCGGGGACTACGGTCGCCGAACCGATGGCGGCGCCGAGCAGCAGGATTTTCAAGCTTTGCATGGCAATGATTTGATCGTCCGTTCGTGGCCGCGCAATGATTTCATGGCCCTGCCGATATCATATTTGCGTGACCTTCGCGGGCAAGCAACTGCTGGCTTGGCAACATGGGCTTTGGTCGAATCCGGCGCTGCGCATCTTTTCGGCGCCCGGGAAACACGTTACCCTCCTTGTCATGGATTTGTTACGCCACAAGAAGACAACCGCTGGCCGCGGTTTTCTCGATGATCAATTCCTGATTGCCATGCCCGGCATGAAGGACGATCGTTTCACGCGCTCTGTCATCTACATCTGCGCGCACAGCGATGAAGGCGCGATGGGCCTGATCATCAACCAGACCCAGCAGATGCTGTTCCCGGACCTTCTGGTGCAACTCGGCATCATGAACGAGCAGGAGGCGATCCGCCTGCCGGCGCAAGCGCGCGATTTCGTCGTCCGCAATGGCGGCCCTGTCGATCGCAGCCGGGGCTTCGTGCTGCATTCCGGCGACTATCGCGTGGAATCGTCGCTGACCGTTTCCGACGACATCTGCCTGACCGCGACGGTCGACATATTGCGCGCCATCTCGTCCGGCCGCGGGCCCCGTCACGCGCTGATGGCGCTGGGTTATTCGGGCTGGGGCGCCGGCCAGCTGGAAACCGAGATCGCCGAGAATGGCTGGCTGACCTGCCCGGCCAGTCCCGAGCTGCTGTTCGACGCCGACATCGAGCGCAAATACGATCGGATACTCGCCTCGATCGGCATCGATCTCGCCCATCTCAGCCTCGCTGCCGGACACGCCTGAGCTTCTTCTCACGCCTGCGTCAACGGATACTGCTCTTTCAGCGTCCTCAGCACCTGGTCGCCGGGCATCGGCGCGCCGAACATGAAGCTCTGCACATATTCGCAGCCCATCTGGCGCAGTTCCAGCGCATCGCGCTCGTCGGCGATACCCTCGGCAACCACCGAAAGACCGAGCTCATGCGCCATGTTGACCATGGACTTGAGCAGCACGGCGCGCTTGGGCGTGTTGTCGTCGACAAAACTCTTGTCGATCTTGATCGTATCGAAAGGGAAACGCGTGAGGTAGGCGAGCGAGGAATAGCCGGTGCCGAAATCGTCCAGCGACAGGCCGATGCCGAGCTGCTTCAGCTTGGTCAGCACGTGGGCGGTCTGCTCGGGATTGTCCATTACCAGGGATTCGGTGAGCTCGAGCCGGAAGCAGCGCGGCTTCAGATTGGCCCGCGCGATGACGGAGCGGACATCGCTGACCAGGTCGCGGCGGATGAGCTGGCGGCTGGACAGGTTGACCGAAACCGACAGCGGCGCATCGCCGATCTGCTTTTGCCATCCGGCGAGATCCTCGGCGGCCTGCTGCATGGCGAACAGCCCAAGCTGCACGATTAGCCCGCAGCTTTCGGCGACCGGAATGAAATCGGCAGGCGGGATCATGCCGCGACGCGGATGGTCCCAGCGCAGCAACGCTTCGAAGCCGGCAACGCTGCCGTCTTCTAGGCGCACGATCGGCTGGTAGGCAAGCGTGAATTCGCGCCGTTCGATGGCGCGCCGCAAATCGGATTCAAACTGCAGCCGGTCGGTGCCGACGGTTCGGAAAGCCGGGCGGAACGGCTCGATCCTGTCGCCGCCGAAGCGCTTGGCCTGGTGCATGGCAAGCTCGGCGTCCTTGACCATGTCCTCGGCCGAGCTCTGGGCCGATGTCCAGGTGATCAGGCCGATCGAGGCGGTCAGCACGATCTCGCGCTTGGCAAAGGTGATCGGGTTGTTGATCGCATGCTTGATGGCATCCGCCACGCCGGCGATGCGGGCAGGGTCCTGCTCGGACAGCAGCATCAGCGCGAACTGGTCGCCGGCAAAGCGCGACAGCGAATCCTTCGGTTTCAGGAGCCGGTGCAGGCGCCGCGCTATGGTGAGGAGGATGGTGTCGCCGGCCGAGATGCCGAGCCCGTCATTGACCTGCTTGAAGCGGTCGATGTCGATGACGAACACGGTCGGACGCACCTTCTCTTCGGTGCGAGCGATCGAGATGATCGCCTCCAGCCGGTTCATGAACAATTCGCGGTTGGGCAGGCCGGTTAGATTGTCGTGCACGGCGTCGTGCAGCAGCCGCTCCTCGGACTTCTTCTGCTCGGTGACGTCGACCATGGTGCCGACGCAGCGGATGACCTCGCCGTCCGACCCGATCACCGGGCGGGCGCGCAAGGCAAACCAGTGATAGTGCCCGTCGGCGCCGCGCAGGCGGAAATTCTGTGCCACCCGGCCACGGCGGTGCTCCAGCACCACGTCGAGCGTCGTGCGGAACGTGTCGCGGTCATCGGCATGCAGCACCGGCAGCCAGTTGCGCGCCGCACCACCCAGGCTGTTGGGCGCCAGCCCGAGCTGGATGCTGACATCAGGCTTGGTGACGACGCGGTCGCGCAGCACGTCCCAATCCCACACTGTGTCGCCTGATCCCGCGACCGCCAGCGCCTGGCGTTCAAGATCGGAGAACAGGCCCTGGTGCAGGGCGCCGCCGGCAAAGGCGTGCTGCATGACGGTGAAGCCAATCAACAGGATGATGAGGATCAAGCCACCGCCGAGCGCCGGCTGGGCGATGTCGTTGTCCAGCATACCGGTGATCGCCATCCACGATCCACATAGCCACAACAGCACCATGACCCAACTGGGCACCAGCATGATGGCGCGGTCATAGCCGCGTATGCCGAGGAAGATGATCAGGCCCAGCCCTGTCAGCGCGGTGGCCGCGAAGGACAATCTGGCGATGCCGGCGGCGACCGCCGGGTCGACAATGGCGACGCCGGCGATCAGCAGCAGCCCCAGTATCCAGACCAGCGCGCCATAGCTGAAGTGGCCGTGCCATCGGTTGAGGTTGAGATAGGCGAACAGGAACACCACGAAGGTGCCCGCCAGCGCCACCTCCGTTCCCGCTCGCCACATCTGCTCATTGCCGGGCGAGATTTCGATGATCTTGTTGAGGAAACCGAAATCGACGCAGATATAGGCAAGCACCGCCCAGGCGAGCGCCGCCGTCGCTGGGAACATCGAGGTGCCCTTGACCACGAACAGGATGGTCAGGAACAGCGCCAGAAGGCCGGCAATGCCGATGACAATGCCGCGAAACAGCGTGTAGGAATTGACTGAGTCCTTGTAGGACTCCGGGTCCCACAGATAGACTTGGGGCAGCTTCGGCGAGGCGAGTTCGGCGATAAAGGTGATCACCGTGCCGGGATTCAGCGTTACCCGGAACACGTCGGCGTCGGGGCTGGTCTGGCGGTCTAGCGCGAAGCCTTCGCTGGGCGTGATGGCGGCGATGCGTGTCGAGCCGAGATCAGGCCAGAAGATGCCGGAATTCACCAGCCGGAAATGCGGCGCGACGATCAGCCGGTCAAGCTGCTGGTCGGTGGTGTTGGCGAGCGCGAAGACCGCCCAGTCGCCGGTCGAACGGGCATCGTTGGCCTCGACCTCGATGCGCCGCACGATGCCGTCCGGCCCGGGCGCGGTCGACACCTGGAAGTTCTCACCCTGGTTGCGGTAGATCTCGACAGCGCCTGAGAGGTCGAGCGCGACATCGTCGCGGGCAATCTTGATCGGTTCGACGGCAAAGGCCGACGAAGCCGCGCACAGCGTCAGGATTGCCGCG
Organism: Mesorhizobium sp. B2-4-12; assembly: GCF_006441575.1. NCBI lineage: Bacteria > Pseudomonadati > Pseudomonadota > Alphaproteobacteria > Hyphomicrobiales > Phyllobacteriaceae > Mesorhizobium > Mesorhizobium sp. B2-4-12. The sequence goes on along the minus strand of NZ_VFVC01000018.1, from coordinate 81,927 downwards.
AGGACAAAGGCGAAGAGCGGCCCGTTTCGCAGGAAATTCGTCAAAAATCAGTCCTTCGTTCCAGCGCCCGGCGGATCGTCAGCGATCCGGGCGTAGAGGTAGTGGTCCTGCCAGGTGCCGTTGATCCTGAGATAGGATCGCAGAAGTCCTTCGCGCCGGAATCCGGCTTTTTCAAGCACGCGGATCGACCTGATATTGTCGGGAATACAGGCGGCTTCGATCCGGTGCAACCTCAGCGTATCGAAGGAGAAGCGGGCCACCACCTTGACCGCGTCGGTCATCAGGCCGCGGCCGCCGAAACGCTCGCCGATCCAGTAGCCGACATGGCCGCTTTGCGAGACACCGTGGCGTATGTTGCCGAGCGTGATGCCGCCCGCCAGCTTGCCGCTCGATTTCTCGAAGATGAAGAAGGCGATCGCGGTGCCCTGCGCATAGTCTTCGCGGTAGCGGCTGATGCGCAGGCGCCACGCCGTGCGGTCGAGCTCGTCAGGCGTCCAGCGTGGCTCCCACGGCTCCAGGAAGGTACGGCTTTCGCCGCGCAGCATCGACCATTCACGGTAGTCATTGGTGAATGGCACGCGCAATGTGACGAGATTGCCCTTTAGTGCCGGCAGGTCACGGCGAAAGAAAGGGAGCGCGAACACGGCGCTTGTGCGGACTTAGACGGCGAGCCTGCGGGCCGTGGTCTGCGTACCTGGAAGCGAATCGAGGATCGCCTCGTATGGTGCCAGCGTACCCACGGGCCCGACAGCGGTAAGCGTCGGCTTGGTCGAGAACATGCGCGCCGACAGGTCGGTCAACCTTTCGACCGTCAGTGCCGACAGCCGCTCCATCAGTTCTTCCTTGGCGATCGGGCGGCCGAACAAAAGCAGTTGGCGCGCGATCTGCGAGGCGCGGCTGGCCGGGCTTTCGGCGGACATGATCAGTCCGGCGCGATATTGCGCGCGCGCCCGGTCGAGTTCTTCCTGCAGGATGCTTTCGCCGGCCTTCTGCAGTTCGTCGATGATGACAGGCACCAGTTCGGCGATGTCGCTCTGGCCTGTCGCGGCATGGACGCCGAAAATGCCTGTGTCGGAAAAGCCCCAGTGGAAGGCATAGACGGAGTAACACAGGCCGCGCTTCTCGCGAACCTCCTGGAACAGGCGCGATGACATGCCGCCGCCGAGGATCATCGACAGCACCTGCGAGGCGTAGAAGTCGCGCACATGATAGGCGCGGCCCTCGAAGCCCAGCACGATCTGTGCGTCCATCAGGTCGCGGTCCTCGCGGAAGTCGCCGCCGACATACTGCGCGTATTGCGGGATGGTGCTGTCGGCCTTGCTGCGGAAGCCGCCGAGCTGCTTTTCGACCTCGCGCACGAATTTGTCATGCTTGATGTCGCCGGCAGCCACGATCACCATCCGCTCGGCGCCATATTGGCGCTCGATGAAATCGTGCAACTGCTTGGAGGTGAAGGATTTCACCGTTTCCGGCGTGCCCAGGATTGAGCGGCCGATGGTCTGGTGGCGAAAGGCTGTCTCAGTGAAACGGTCGAAGACGATATCGTCGGGCGTATCGTGTGCGGCGCCGATCTCCTGCAGGATGACATGCTGCTCGCGTTCGAGCTCCTGCGGGTCGAATTCGGATTCCTGCAGGATGTCGGCAAGGATGTCGACGGCCAGCGGCACATCGCCGGACAGCACCCTTGCGTAGTAGGAGGTGGTCTCGACGCTGGTGGCGGCGTTGATCTCGCCGCCGACGTCCTCGATTTCCGAGGCGATTTCGAAGGCGCTTCGCCGCTTCGTGCCCTTGAACGCCATGTGCTCGAGCAGATGGGCCATGCCATGCTCTTCGTCACGCTCATTGCGGGCGCCGGACTTGACCCAGGCACCAAGGGCAACCGATTCGATACTTGGAAGGGTTTCGGTGGCGACTGTCAGGCCGTTCGACAGACGGCTTACCTCAACACCCATATGGCTCTTACTCCCTAACGCGCCGCTCGCGCACGGCGGCCGACGTAATCTTCCACCATTTTCAAGTCGGATGGAAGTACCGTGTATTTTTCCTCAAATGTCATCAATCCGCCAAGCCAAGCGGGCAGGGCGGGCGAGACCCCGCTGGCGGCCTCGACGGCGGCAGGGAACTTTGCCGGGTGAGCGGTGCCCAGCACCACCATTGGCGTGGCACCTGCAGCCTTGCCCGACGCCACATGCACCGCTGCCGCCGTGTGCGGATCAAGCAGATAGTCGCTGCCCGCCAGCGTCGAGCGGATAGTGGCGGCGACCTCGTCCATTTCAGCGCGGCCGGCGTCGAATTCGGACCGCATCCTGGCGATTTCCGCCGCTTCGATGGTGAAGGCGCCCGATTGCTTGAGGCCTGCCATATAGCGCCGCACGGTCGCCGCGTCGCGGTTGGAGGCCTCGAACAACAGGCGTTCGAAATTCGACGATACCTGGATGTCCATCGACGGCGAGGTGGTGGCGAAGACGCCTTTGGTGCGGTATTCGCCGGTCGCGAAGGTGCGGGCGAGTATGTCGTTGTCGTTGGTGGCGATGACCAGCCGTTCGATCGGCAGGCCCATCTTCTTGGCGGCGTAGCCGGCGAAGATGTCGCCGAAATTGCCGGTCGGCACCGTGAACGATATCGGCCTATCCGGTGCGCCGAGAGACAGCGCCGAGGAGAAATAATAGACGATCTGGGCCATGATGCGCGCCCAGTTGATCGAATTGACCCCCGAAAGCGCCACCCGATCCCGGAAGGGGTGATCGTTGAACATGTCCTTGAGCAGGCCCTGGCAATCGTCGAAATTGCCCTCGATTGCCAGCGCGTGGACGTTTTCAGCCTTGGACGTCGTCATCTGCCGCTGCTGCACGGGCGAAACCCGGCCATGCGGGAAAAGGATGAAGATGTCAGTGCGGCTGCGTCCGGCAAAGGCGTCGATTGCCGCGCCGCCGGTATCGCCCGAAGTGGCGCCGACGATGGTGGCATGCCGGCCGCGTTCGGCAAGCACGTGGTCCATCAGCCGGGCGAGCAGCTGCATCGCCACGTCCTTGAACGCCAGCGTCGGTCCATGGAAGAGTTCGAGGACAAACGTGTTGGGCCCGGTCTGGACCAACGGACAGACAGCCTCGTGGCGGAAGGTGGCGTAGGCTTCGCGGACCAGGCGTTCGAAGACCGGCGCCGGGATGTCGCCGCCAAGGAAGGGCGACAGCACGCGGATGGCGAGGTCTGGATAGGCAAGGCCGCGCATGGCGCGGATCTCGGATGGCGAAAACTGGGGCCACTCGCGCGGTACGTAAAGCCCGCCATCGCGCGCCAGTCCCGCCAGCACCGCGTCAGAAAATCCAAGCGCGGGCGCTTCCCCGCGGGTACTCACATATTGCATGTCACAGATCCGTTGCCGCTTGGCTTTTCCGTTCACCACAAGGTGGTTAATTTCTGTGCTGGCTCAGTCGCATTTTTGCCGCGCGGTTGATATACGTCACCAGCTTTGCGAGAGGGAAGAGCAGTTTCATGGCGTTTCATACATTCGGCGGTCGCTTTGTGGCGGGTCTTGCGTTCACCGGCTTTATGCTCGCCGCCGCCGGTTGCCAATCAAGCGACAACGGCATCCTGAACCTTGGCTTCGGCAAGAAGGATCCGACAGCGCCACCGCCGCCGCAGGATCCCAAAATCCTGACCAGCCAATTGAACGCCTATTGCCCGAAGGTCACGCTGCGTGACGGAACGGCCTTCTTCAACACCTACGTCAAGGATGTGCAGAAGCCCAAGCCGAGGCTCAAGAAGACCGGTGATGCCGCGCAGGATGCCGCGGCCCAAGCCGCGGCTGACGCAGCAGCCGCCACACCGCCCGACGATTCGGCGAGGATCATTTACCAGGCGTCGATCAGCGACGTGACCCGCGATTGCAGCCGTGCCGACGGGCAACTGACTATGAAGATCGCGGTCGCCGGCAAGGTCGTTCCAGGACCGAAATTCGCGCCCGGCACCATCACCATGCCGATCCGCACCGCCGTGATGCACGGCACCGACGTGCTTTATTCGCAGATTCATCAGTATCAGGTCCAGGTGACCGATCCCTCGGTCGCCACCCAGTTCGTCTTTACCGATTCCAATATCGTGGTGCCCGCACCGACGGCGCCGGACTATCAGGCCTATGCCGGCTACGACGAAACCGCGCCGAAGGCGACGACGGACAAGCCGAAGAAGACCCACAGGAAGAAGGCCGCGGCGATAAACTAGACGTTGCTCAAGCGTCGGCCGACCATTCCGACAGCGCCGCGATCACGCTTTTCAGTTCCGCCCAGCGGCGGATGACCGTCTCGGCGCCGGCCTCCGTCAGCGCGTCGGCATGGCCGGGATAGGTGTGGCTGGCGCCGGTGAAGCCGATCACCCGCATGCCGGCCGTCCTGGCACCGGTGACGCCGTGCACGGAGTCCTCGATGACGAAGGTGTTGGCCGGCTTGGCGTTGAGTTTTTCAGCGGCGAACAGGAACACGTCCGGAGCCGGCTTGGTTTTGCCGGTGGGCGTTTCCAGCGCCGAGAAGATACGGCCGGCGAAAAACGGCAGCAGATGCACTTTCTCCAGCATGAAATCGATCCGCTCCGAGCGGGAGTTGGAGCAGATGCAGCGTTGCGCCGTGACGGAGGCGACCGCTTCGCGCACGCCTTCAATGGCACGCACGTCGCTGCGCAGTTTCCTGTCGACCAGGTCCTCTGCACGATCGATCAGCGACACCTGGAACGGGATCTTGGACTTCTCCTCTATCCGGATAAGGATGTCCTTGAACGTCAGGCCCGCATAGGTCTCGGCAATCTCTTCCGCCGAGATTTCGTATCCGGCCAGGGTTATCAGCTCAGCCTCGACCCGTGCGGCGATGATTTCGGAATCGACGAGAACGCCGTCGCAATCGAAGATGACAAGGTCTGGCTGGGGCATGGTGATCCGGAACAAGGAGGAGGAGGAATGGCCGCTCAGGGCTCAAGCGGCGCGGCATACACCAATGGGCCGGCCTTCGCAAACCTGACCGGCCATCCGGCGGGCCTTCACCGAATATTTACGCTGATCGGTAACCATAACGGGGAGTAAACAGTAACACGTGCCTTGGGTGTAAGAATGTCTGCCGTGCGTCTTCTCGACGAGCTTTCCCATGCTCCCCAGCAGTCCGAATGGCTGGACACGATCCTCAAGGGCGACTGCGTCGCAGCCCTCGACCGGCTGCCCGAAAAATCCGTTGACGTCATCTTCGCCGATCCGCCCTACAATCTGCAGCTCGACGGCGACCTGCACCGGCCCGACCAATCCAAAGTCGATGCGGTCGACGACGCCTGGGACCAGTTCGAGAGCTTCGAGGCCTACGACGCCTTCACCCGCGCCTGGCTGCTGGCGGCGCGCCGCGTGCTAAAGCCGAACGGCACCATCTGGGTCATCGGCTCCTATCACAACATCTTCCGCGTCGGCGCCAAGATGCAGGATCTGGGCTTCTGGATCCTCAACGACGTGGTCTGGCGCAAGACCAACCCGATGCCGAATTTCCGTGGCCGCCGCTTCCAGAACGCGCATGAGACCATGATCTGGGCCTCGCGCGACCAGAAGGGCAAGGGCTATACCTTCAACTACGAGGCGCTGAAGGCGTCCAACGACGATGTCCAGATGCGCTCCGACTGGTTGTTCCCGATCTGCACCGGCGCCGAGCGCTTGAAGAACGACAATGGCGACAAGCTGCACCCGACGCAGAAGCCGGAGGCCCTGCTCGCCCGCATCATGATGGCCTCGACCAAGCCCGGTGACATCGTGCTCGATCCCTTCTTCGGCTCCGGCACGACAGGTGCCGTGGCCAAGCGCCTCGGCCGTCATTTCGTCGGCATCGAGCGCGAACAGGCCTATATCGACGCCGCCAATGAACGCATCGACGCGGTGCGACCGCTGGAAGGAGCCGATCTCACGCTTCTCACCGGCAAGCGCGCCGAGCCGCGCGTGGCCTTCGTCAGCCTGATCGACACCGGGCTGATGGCGCCAGGCGTAACACTCTACGACGCCAAGAAGCGCTGGGCGGCCAAGGTGCGCGCCGACGGCACGGTGGCGATCGGCGACAGCGCCGGCTCGATCCACAAGATCGGCGCCGAGGTGCAGGGCCTGGACGCCTGCAACGGCTGGACCTTCTGGCACTACGAGCGCAGCGGCGGTCTCACCCCGATCGACGAACTGCGCCGCATCGCCCGTCTTGGCATGGAGCGGGCAGGGGGCTGACCCCCGCCGCGCTTCCGCGATGATTCAAAATCGGAACGGATCGCTGGAAGCGATTCAGATCACGCCTTTATTCCGTGGCGTTCAAGATCTGCTTGAAGCGTCTTGGCATCGGTGAACAGCACGGCTTGCCAGCCGGCCGCCCTGGCGCCGTCGACATTCTTCTGGCTGTCGTCGATGAACAGCGTCGCGGACGGTTCGAGGCCGAACGCAGCAACGTGATGGTCGTAAATATCACGATCCGGCTTGATCTTGCCGATCTCGCCGGAGATCGTCACACCACGTGGACGATCGAGGAAATCGAAGCGTTTGCGGGCTTCGGCCAAGGTGTCGGCGGCGAAGTTGGTCAGCATGGTCACGTCATGGCCGCTCTCGATCAGGCCGAGCATGATGGCGACGCTGTCGTCATAGGCATGCGGCACCATGTCGTGCCAATGCCTTCGGAAATTGCGGATGTTTTCCGCGTGATCGGGATGCTCGGCGATCAGCAGCGCCTCGGCCTCTTCCCAGGTCCGGCCGCGATCCTGCTCGACGTTCCAGTCATGCGTGCAGACATTGTCGAAGAACCATTTCCGCTCCGTCTCGTCGGGGATCAGCCGGCTGAACGGAATGCTGGGATCGTAGTGGAGCAACACTTTGCCGATGTCGAAAACGATGTGGCGGACTTCAGTCATGGGGCCTCGTTGCACTCAATGGTGACGGCTTTTTCGTCGCGCCGGGTATCGCAGCCTCGATTGCCTTTTTCATGACAGTCGGCAGGGCCTCGCCGGAAATCTCTCGGCCAGGCGACCAGAAATGCCCTTCCGGGGCATCACCTTTGATGTGGGCATGAAAGACGTCGAGTTCGAGAGCGAAATGGGTGAAGACATGTGTAATTGTTCCGGCCCGCCGCCATTCGCCGGGAAAGGGCGCCGCCGCCGGCGTGGTGGCTCCATCCACCCGTGCCGTCCAGGCGGTGGTCGGCACCTCGGTCATGCCGCCGAGCAAACCTTTCTCCGGCCGTTTGCGCAGGAGAATGGCGCCGTCCTCGCGCACGGCGACGAAAGCGGCGCCGCGCCGCAACGGCTTGTCTGCCTTCGGCAGGCGAACCGGGAAATGTTCAGGGTCGCCCGACAGGATCGCGGTGCAATCCTCGCGCAGTGGGCACAGCATGCAGCGCGGCCGGCGCGGCGCGCAGATCGTGGCGCCGAGATCCATCATCGCCTGGGCGAAGTCGCCCGGCCTTGCCGCCGGCATCATCCCCTCGACATGGGCGCGTATCTCGGCCTTGGCGTCGCTGAGCGGCATTGTGATCGAAAACAGCCGGGAAATGACACGCTCGATATTGCCGTCCACGACGGCCGCGGGACGGTCGAAAGCGATCGCCGTGATGGCCGCCGAGGTGTAGGCACCGATGCCGGGCAGGTCTCTCAAGGCGGCCTCGGTGTCGGGAAACCGGCCGCCCCGTGCCGCCACCAGATCGGCGCAGGCCTTGAGGTTGCGCGCGCGGGAATAGTAGCCGAGCCCCGCCCAGGCTTTCATCACGTCCTCGGTTGGCGCGGCGGCCAACGCCTCGACATCAGGCCATTTCTCGACAAAGGCGCGGAAATAGGATTTCACCGCCTCGACGGTGGTCTGCTGCAGCATGACTTCGGACAGCCAGATGCGGTAGGGGTCGGGCCGCACGCCGCGGGCATGGTCGCGCGGCGAAACCCGCCAGGGCAGCTCGCGATGATGCACGTCGTACCAGGCGAGCAGGCGCGACGCGGTATCGCCTGGCGTTGCCCCAGCGGTCTGGGCCTTGCGGGTCTGGTCTGCTGGTGCCATTGATCTTGTGTTGGCCTGGCCGATATCGGGTGAGGTCGTGGCTGGAGAACGCACATGGCAGGGAAAAGGCCCTTCGGCAATCCTGTTCCGGTGAGCGATCTTGCCACCGAGATCCTCGATCCGGTGCTGCGCAAGCGGGCAGGCATCTCGATTGGTCTCGTCCAGTCCTGGGAAGAGATCGCCGGCCCGCGCCTTGCCAGCCGCTCGCGGCCCGAGAAAATCCAGTGGCCGCGCCGCCTGCATGAAGATGATCCGTTCGAGCCGGCCGTGCTGGTCATCGCCTGCGAGGGCATGGCGGCGCTCCACCTGCAGCATGAGACGGGTGAGATCATCAACAGGGTCAACGCTTTTCTCGGCTTCAATGCCATTGGCCGCATCAGGATCGTGCAGAAGCCTGTAATATCAGGCAAAGTCCGGTCAAAGCCGGCCCTCAGGCCGCTGACCGAGGCCGAAAAAATGAAACTGTCCGATACTGTCGGGCTGATTGAAGATGACGGGCTGCGCGCCTCCCTGGAAAGGCTGGGTGCGACAATTCTTGGCGGGAGGAAAGTCTAGTTCCCACTGGAAAGAGTCACAGGTTTGTCGTTAATCTCGCGCATTCGTGATCACCCTTGTCAGGTTTCGCGATTGGATTGGGGACAGGGATGCCTTAATTCGCGCCAACTCTCGCTTTTTCGTGCTTTTGCATTGCAAAATCCAACCCTTGTCAGGTGATTCGTATGAGCCGTTCCTCGTTTGGCCCAAGCTTGTCTCGCAGAAACGTCCTGTCTTCGCTGGCCGCCATTCCGGCGGTCGCCCTGCTCGCCGCCTGCAGCGACTCCGGCGAACAAGCCAAGGCCGCGGATGTAAAGCCCGCCGATCCGGCCACTCCCGCGAAGCCTGCCACGCCGGCGGCGGTTCAGGTGCCGGAAGCACAGGGCACCGTCGACATGGCCGAATTGCTGAAGCCGGGCGCACTGCCCGACGAGCAGCTTGGCAAGGACGATGCGAAGGTCACCATCGTCGAATACGCTTCGATGACCTGCCCGCATTGCGCGCATTTCGCCGAAACGACCTTCCCGGAGCTGAAGACGAAGTATATCGACACCGGCAAGGCCCGCTACATCCTGCGCGAATTCCCCTTCGATCCGAGCGCGGAAGCCGGTTTCATGCTGGCGCGCTGCGCCAAGGACAACTATTTCCCGATGGTCGACGTGCTGTTCAAGCAGCAGGCCAACTGGGTTGGCGTGTCGAACACAAAGGATGCGCTGCTGCAAATCTCGAAGCTTGCCGGTTTTACACAGGAGTCCTTCGAGGCCTGCTTGACGGACCAGAAACTTCTGGACGATGTGAGATCGGTCCAGAAGCGTGGCGCCAATGAATTCAAGGTCGACTCGACACCGACCTTCTTCATCAACGGTAAGACCTACAAGGGGGCGATGTCGATTGAGGAAATGTCGGCCATCATCGACCCTCTGCTCTGACATCGGCTCAGCGCTGAGGCGGCAGCGTTTCGGCGCGGCCCGCCTTTATGAGGCGCGTGAATGAAGTTTTCGCGCCTTCGCCTGCTCGGTTTCAAGTCCTTCGTCGAACCCGGCGAGTTCGTGATCGAACGCGGCCTGACGGGTATTGTCGGGCCGAACGGTTGCGGCAAGTCGAACCTCGTCGAGGCGTTGCGCTGGGTGATGGGCGAAAGCTCCTACAAGAACATGCGCGCGTCCGGCATGGACGACGTGATCTTTTCCGGTTCGGGCACGCGGCCCGCACGCAACACCGCCGAAGTCACGCTGTTCCTCGACAACAGCGATCGCTCGGCGCCGGCCGCCTTCAACGATGCCGACGAGTTGCAGGTGTCACGCCGCATCGAACGCGAGGCAGGCTCCCTTTACCGGATCAACGGCAAGGAAGCGCGCGCCAAGGACGTGCAGCTTCTGTTTGCCGACCAGTCGACCGGCGCGCGCTCGCCGTCAATGGTCGGGCAGGGCCGTATCGGCGAATTGATCCAGGCCAAGCCGCAGGCGCGTCGCGCACTTCTCGAAGAGGCCGCCGGCATTTCCGGCCTGCATACCCGCCGTCACGAGGCGGAATTGCGGCTGAAGGCTGCGGAACAGAATCTCGAACGCCTGGACGATGTCGTCGGCGAACTGGAAAGCCAGATCGAGAGCCTGAAACGCCAGGCGCGCCAGGCTTCCCGCTTCAAGAACCTGTCGGCCGATATCCGCAAGGCCGAAGCGACGCTGCTGCATCTGCGCTGGACATTGGCCAAGACCCAGGAAGGCGAGGCGCGCTCGGCGCTGGCGAACGCCACGGCACTTGTCGGCGACCGCGCCGCCGCGCAGATGAACGCCGCCAAGGAACAAGGCATCAGCGCACATCGTCTGCCTGAGCTGCGCGACGCGGAGGCCGCCGCTGCCGCCGCCTTCCAGCGCTTGTCGATCGCCAGGTCGCAGATCGAGGAGGAAGCCGGCCGCATCCGCGCCCGCCAGACGGAGATCGAGCGCCGGTTGCAGCAGCTCGATGGCGACATCGCCCGCGAGGAGCGGATGGTGCGCGACAATGCCGATGTTCTCGAACGCCTGCGCACCGAAGAAGCCACGCTGAATTCCGAAAACGCCGGCGCCGCCGAGCGCGAGGCCACCACCCGCGCGGCATTCGAACAGGCGGCATCGACGCTTGCACGAAGCGAAGCCACGCTTGCCGCGCTGACCGCTGAACGGGCCGAAGCCGCCGCTTCGCGCCATCAGATCGAACGGACGCTGCGCGAAACCGCCGAGCGTCGCGACCGCTTTGCCCGCCAACTCGCCGAGGTGGACCGCGAATTGTCGGACATCCTCTCGAAGATAGCCGGCCTGCCGGATCCTGCCGAGAAGCGGATACTGGTCGAACAGGCCGTCGCGCTGCTTGAAGAATCCGAGGCCGCGGTGGCGCAGGCCGAGCAGTCGGTCATCGATGCCCGTGCCGCCGAAAGTGCCGCTCGCCCACCGTTGCAGGACGCAAGGGCGGAACTGGCGCGGATCGAGACCGAAGCCCGGACGCTGGCCAAGATTCTGAACGCGGCCAGCGGCGATCTCTTTCCTTCCGTGCTGGAGCAGATCAGCGTCGAGCGCGGCTTCGAGACGGCGCTGGGTGCGGCCCTTGGCGAAGACCTGGACGTGCCGCTCGACCGCAGCGCGCCGGCGCATTGGGGCGAAAGTCAGATCCAGCCTGGCGACGCTGCCCTGCCGGAAGGGACCAGAAGCCTCGCCAGCGTGGTTCGCGCCCCGGCGCAGCTTGCCCGCCGCCTGGCGCAGATCGGCATCGTCGAGGCCGCCGATGGCCGCCGGCTGCAGGCGCTGCTCGCGCCCGGCCAGAGACTGGTCAGCCGCGAAGGTGCGCTCTGGCGCTGGGACGGCCTCACCGCCAGCGCCGATGCGCCGACGGCCGCGGCGCAAAGGCTGGCGCAGAAGAACCGGCTTGCCGAACTCGATGCCGAGGCGGTGCAGGCGACGCTCACCCTGCGTCAGGCCGAGGAGGCGCTGGCGCAGGCTGAACAGGCGCTTCGCCAGGCAAGCGAGGCCGAGCGCAACATGCGTCAGGCCGGGCGCGACGCCCAGCACCGACTGGACGCCGCCCGCAATGCGCTGGTCCAAGCCGAGAAAGCCGGCGGCGAACTATCGAGCCGTCGCGCCGCTCTGGACGAGGCGCGTGCCCGCATCGTCGACAGCCATGAGGAGACCTCGGCGGCGTTCGTCGAGGCCGAAATGCTGCTGCAGGACGCGCCCGATCTTGGCGACCTGCAATTGCAGCTCGAACAGTCCTCGGCCAATGTCTCCCGCGACCGTGCCACGCTTGCCGACGCGCGCGCCGTCCATGAAGGGCTGCGGCGCGAAGCCGAAGCACGCACGCGCCGGCTCGATGCCATCGGCGCCGAACGCAGCAACTGGTTGGTGCGCGCCGAGAACGCCTCGACGCAGATCGCCTCACTCGGCGAACGCAAGGCCGAGGCCGAGGCCGAGCGCGAGCGATTGGCCGATGCACCAGACGAGATCGACGCCAAGCGGCGCGCCTTGCTGTCGCAGCTCACCGAGGCCGAGACCTTGCGCAAGGCTGCTGCCGACCGGCTGCAGGAAGCCGAGAACAGACAGGCCGAACTGGACAAGGCGGCCACATCAGCCATCCAGTCGCTGGCCGAGGCACGCGAGACCCGTGCCCGCGCCGAGGAGCGGCTGACGGCGGCCGACGAGCGCCGACTGGAGGTCGAGGCGCGCATCCAGGAAACGCTGAACATGCCGCCGCATCTCGTCATTCGCCATACCGGGCTGGAAGTCGACGATCCGATGCCTGAAATGGCCGACATTGAACGCCAGCTCGATCGGTTGAAGATCGAGCGCGAACGGCTCGGCGCCGTCAATTTGCGCGCCGAGGAAGAGCAGAAGGAGCTTTCCGACCGGCTGGAGACCATAGTTTCGGAGCGCGAGGACATCATCGAGGCGATCCGCAAGCTCAGACAAGCGATCCAGAGCCTCAACCGCGAGGGCCGCGAGCGGCTTCTCGCCGCTTTCGATGTGGTCAACAGCCACTTCCAGCGGCTGTTCTCGCATTTGTTCGGCGGCGGCACGGCGGAATTGCAGCTGATCGAATCCGAGGATCCGCTAGAGGCGGGGCTGGAAATCCTTGCCCGCCCGCCCGGCAAGAAGCCGCAGACCATGACGCTGCTGTCGGGCGGCGAGCAGGCGCTGACGGCGATGTCGCTGATTTTCGCCGTGTTCCTGACCAACCCGGCGCCGATCTGCGTGCTCGATGAAGTCGACGCGCCGCTCGACGACCACAATGTCGAACGCTTCTGCAATCTCATGGATGAGATGGCCAAGACCACCGAGACTCGCTTCGTCATCATCACCCACAATCCGATCACCATGGCACGCATGGACCGGCTGTTTGGTGTGACCATGGCCGAGCAGGGTGTCAGCCAGCTCGTTTCGGTGGACCTGCAGGCCGCTGAAGCCATGCGCGAGGCGAGCTGAGCCGCCGGCCATAGGTCTTGCGCGACGTGCCGGCTGGCCGGTCGGGGGCGCGGCTTGGTTCAGACATAGGTCTTCGGCTCGACAAGATTCTTCATCTGGCGAAGGTAGAAACAATAGAAGCCGAATGCCGCGGCGAACCACATGAAGGCCTCGCCCATGGCCAGCCGATTGTTCGAATTGCTGAGGATGGTGATGGCGAAGAAGACCAGCGTCGAGATGTAGCACGACCATGCGGCAGGAGCGATGAGCTTGGCCCGCATGGCCAGCAGGACCTGCCTGGACGACCACATGTAGAGAAAGGCATAGAACGCCAGCCCGACCAACCCATAGCGCACCGCTATCTCCAGATAGCCGTTGTGGAAGACGTTGAAGATGTCGGGATGATAGGTCCTGTTTTGCCATTCGGTGAGCCAGCTGGAACTGGCTCCGAAGATCGGGTGGCGTTTCAAGATCTCGATCGCGTCGGCCCACAGCATCAGCCGTTCCTTGGCCGCGGCCGGCACCGTATCGCTCGCGATGGCGTGGTCGAAGGCCGATAGCATGCCATGGCTCAAAACATCAGATACCAGGGTCCTGATGAAGACCATGGTATCGCCGGCGGTGGACCAGAAGATGTCGTATGTGGCGACAACGCCGGCGGCCACGATCGCCAGCACTCCGCCCGCTATCATCAGCTCGCGGCGATGGCCTCGTGCCAGGGTCATAAGCGCCAGCAGGAGCAGGACGGGCGCGAGCGCAAGCCAGACGCCCTTCGACCGCAACGCAATGATGTTGGCCAGGGCAAATACCAGGACAGCCGCCGACAGCGCCCAGTGCAGGCTCCTGGCAGTGGTGGTCAGATCCGTTCTTTGCGCCGTGTATGCCATGAACTGCAGCGTGCAGAGGAAGAGGAAACCGGCCGCCACAGACGCGTGAATGGAATTGTTGAAAAGCCGCGGTTCCGGTCTGATGCCGTGAAGGATCTCCGAATAGCCGGTACCCGCCGCCAGGGAGACGAGACTGAGGATCATGAACCAGAGGACGAGCCGCGCTGGCTGCCTGACGAACAGCAAGAGAGAGAAGCCGGTCGTCGCATAAAACGCCGGAAACAGGTAGATGCCTTCGGCGCTGCCCAACTGGCCGGTGCCGAAATAGACGATCGCCATCCGGATGAAGACATAGGCCGACCAGCCCAGGCATAGACAGCCGACCCATCCGATCAGCGGTTTGCCGTAGGTCCACAGGTCCATCCTGAGCCAACGGGCGGCTGCAACAGCGACGAGCGCCAGCCCTGCATAGCGATAGGTATCGGCCTCGCGCCAGGCCGAGGAGACCAAGGCGAGAATGGCGAGTGCCGCAAGTACCAGAATGAGGTTGTTGCGCGGCCAGTCGTCCCTGGCGTAGTCCGGGATCTCGCGCGGCAGGGGCGGTCGCAGCAGCGTGTGATGCAGGCGGCACAGCTGGTCCTTGGCCCGGAACACCGCGGCGCCCCAGCGGTGCGGCCAGGGAAACCGCGCGAATTTGTAGCTGCCGGAAGGGCCGGCTATGCCTGAGATAGCGCTGCTGGCGCCGAAGCCAAGCACGTTTTGGCGGACCGAATAGACTTTCAGGCCAGTATCCCAAAACCGTTCGAGTGCGACGTCCCACGGCACTTTCATCACCGCTAGCGCCGACAACAGGCCCTGGGCACCCTCCCGGGTCACCAGATAGGCGGCGGCCGAACCTTGCGGGCCATGCAGTGCCCGGCCGATCTCATCGCCTTCCGTCGTCACTACGGCGCGCATGAACAGGCTCATACGATGGTTAGTCAGCTTGATGACGTCGAAATCCGGCACCGCGGCGATGACGGCCTCGATGCGTCGTCTGGTGTCTTCGCCGAAGAGCACGTCGTCCTCGATGATCAGGCCGTAGGCACTGCCGCTTGCCAGGAGCGCTTCCAGCGCATGGATATGGCTGCGGTAACAGCCATACTCGCCGGGCAGGATGTCACGTCCGCTCAGTTTGCGCGCGGTTGGAAGATCGATCTCCGTCCAATCCTTTTCAGCCAAGACGCGGCCATCGACGGCGGCAATGCGCTGCAAGGTCAGGCCGGACGTTTCGGCGCTGGCGAGCAATTCGCGCCAGCGGCCGGTCTCGCGACCGAGGTTGATGGCGAAGATAGGAAGGTTCATTAAAATTTCGGCCGATCTTGTATGGAAAGAGGGAGATGTTCAAGGCGATACTGCTCAGACCATGTGCAAAGTAGCGCCCGATTTGCCGCGATTGCGTTGGTTCTACTGGATTTATGGCGTCGTGGAATTGTTAGCCAATCAGCTCAAGGGAAGATCGTGAAGATGCTCTGGGGTCCCCCTGCGTCCGGAACGGATCTTGATCGTCTGGCTGGGGCGCCAGGATTCGAACCTGGGAATGTCGGTACCAAAAACCGATGCCTTACCACTTGGCGACGCCCCAATAGCCATCAGAGTCGCTTGTGCGGCGCGTTATTAGCAGAGCAGCCGAAAAGCACAATGCTTATGAGCAATCGCGGGAACACTCAATCGACCAGCAGCGCGGTTGGCGCTAGGTGATCCACAAAACGGACTATTCGGACCACACGGCCAACTCATTGCCGGCCGGATCGACGAAATGAAAACGTCGGCCACCCGGAAACGGGAAGATCGGCTTGACGATCGTGCCGCCAGCGCTTTCGACAGCGCCGAGGGTTTCCTCCAGATTCTCGCTGCAGAGCACGGGCAGCGGCTTTGCCGATGCTTCCGCGGCATCGGCCTGAAAACCGCCGTCGAGGCCTTCGGCAAAGGCTGAGTAGGTCGGCCCGTAGTCGGTGAACGACCAGGCAAAGGCGGCACTGTAGAAAGCCTTCACCCGGTCCAGCGTGCCGCCGGTCGCCGGCATTTCCAGATAGTCGAGTTTTCCATTCTGTTTCATGAGGTACCTCTCGTTCCCTTTATGTTCTAGACGTCGAACCGTAAGGTGGCAAGTCTTTTTGCCGCATGCCTCGGAAGGGCTTTTCTTAATCGATTGTAGCGGCCAGCCGGCTTTTCCGGCGCTTGCCTTTCGCACTGCAGCATCATATCGCTCCAAAGTCGGACACGGGCGGAACTTTCCGTTTCGCCAATCTTTCCAATCTCCTGCAACCGGAGAGCAAAGCATGACCAAATGGGTTTTCACCTTTGGCGATGGTGCGGCGGAAGGCCGTGCCGGCGATAAGAATCTGCTGGGCGGCAAGGGCGCCAATCTGGCCGAGATGTGCAGCCTGGGCCTGCCGGTGCCGCCGGGCTTCACCATTACCACCGAGGTCTGCAACGCTTATTATGCGAACGGCCGCACCTATCCCGCGGGACTGGAAGCCAATGTCGCGGTCGCGCTCGATCATATCGGCCGGCTGACCGGCCGCCGCTTCGGCGATTCGTCAAAGCTGTTGCTGGTGTCGGTGCGCTCCGGGGCCCGCGCCTCGATGCCAGGCATGATGGACACCGTTCTCAATCTCGGCCTGAACGACGAGACGGTCGAGGCGCTGGCCACCGATTCCGGCGATGCGCGCTTCGCCTATGACAGCTACCGCCGCTTCATCCAGATGTATTCCGATGTCGTCATGGGCCTCGATCACGAGGTGTTCGAGGAGATACTGGAAGACCAGAAGGCTAGCCTCGGCCACGAGCTCGACACCGAACTGACGGCCATCGAATGGCAAGGCGTGATCGCGCTCTACAAGGCCAAGGTCGAGGAAGAACTCGGCAGGCCGTTCCCGCAGGACCCGCACGAACAGCTCTGGGGCGCCATTGGTGCTGTGTTTTCAAGCTGGATGAACAACCGCGCCATCACCTACCGGCGCCTGCACGACATCCCCGAAAGCTGGGGTACGGCGGTCAACGTCCAGGCCATGGTGTTCGGCAATATGGGCGAAACCTCCGCCACCGGTGTCGCGTTCACCCGCAATCCCTCGACCGGCGAGAAGCAGCTCTATGGCGAGTTCCTGGTGAACGCGCAGGGCGAGGATGTCGTCGCCGGCATCCGCACGCCGCAGAATATCACCGAGGCGGCCCGCATTGCCGCAGGCTCCGACAAGCCGTCGCTGCAGAAGCTGATGCCGGACGCCTTCCAGTCCTTCGTCACCATCTCCGACAGTCTGGAAAAGCACTACCGCGACATGCAGGACCTCGAATTCACCATCGAGCGCGGCAAGTTGTGGATGCTGCAGACCCGCTCCGGCAAGCGTACCGCCAAGGCCGCGCTCCGGATCGCTGTCGAGATGGCGAGGGACGGTCTGATCACGAAGGAGGAGGCCGTCGCGCGCATCGATCCTGCCTCGCTCGACCAGTTGCTGCACCCGACCATTGACCCGAAGGCCGCGCGCGATGTGATCGGCGTTGGCCTGCCGGCGTCGCCCGGAGCCGCCACCGGCGAGATCGTCTTTTCCTCCGGCGATGCCGAGGACCTCAAGACACAAGGGCGCAAGGCGATCCTGGTGCGCATCGAGACCAGTCCCGAAGATATCCACGGCATGCATGCCGCCGAGGGCATCCTGACCACGCGTGGCGGCATGACCAGCCATGCGGCGGTCGTGGCGCGCGGCATGGGCAAGCCCTGCGTCTCCGGAGCCGGCTCGCTCCGCGTCGACTACAAGGCCGGCACGCTGCTCTCGATGGGGCAGACCTTCCGCAAGGGCGATGTCATCACCATCGACGGCGGCAACGGGCAGGTGCTCAAGGGCGCCGTGGCGATGCTGCAGCCGGAATTGTCCGGTGATTTCGCCGCCATCATGGAATGGGCGGACGCGGCACGGCGCATGAAGGTGCGCACCAACGCCGAAACGCCGCTCGATGCCCGCATGGCCCGCTCCTTCGGCGCCGAGGGCATCGGGCTTTGCCGCACCGAACACATGTTCTTCGACGGCGCCCGCATCGTGGCCATGCGCGAGATGATCCTCGCCGACACCGAGAAGGACCGGCGCGCGGCCCTTGCCAAGCTTCTGCCCATGCAGCGCTCGGATTTCCTGGAGTTGTTCGAGATCATGGCCGGCCTGCCGGTGACGATCCGCTTGCTTGACCCGCCGCTGCACGAATTCCTGCCCAAGACCGAGGCCGAAATCGCCGAGGTCGCGTCCGTCATGAACGTATCGCCAGACAAGCTCCGGCAGCGCACCGAGGCCCTGCACGAATTCAACCCGATGCTCGGCCATCGCGGCTGCCGGCTGGCCGTCTCCTATCCCGAGATCGCCGAGATGCAGGCGCGCGCCATTTTCGAGGCGGCCGTCGAGGCCGGCAAGAAGGCCGGCGCGCTGGTGGTGCCTGAGATCATGGTGCCGCTGGTCGGCCTTGTGAAGGAACTCGATTACGTGAAGGCGCGCATCGATGCGGTCGCCAAAAGCGTCATGGACGAGAGCGGCGTCAAGATCGATTATCTCACGGGCACGATGATCGAACTGCCGCGCGCCGCGATCCGTGCGCATGTCATCGCCGAATCGGCCGAGTTCTTCTCCTTCGGCACCAACGACCTCACCCAGACCACCTTCGGCATCTCGCGCGACGATGCGGCTTCATTCCTGGAGACCTACCGCCAGAAGGGCATTATCGAGCAGGATCCGTTCGTCTCGCTCGATATCGACGGCGTCGGCGAACTGGTGCGCATGGCCGCGCAAAAGGGCAGGGCGACCCGGCCTCAGATCAAGCTCGGCATCTGCGGCGAACATGGCGGCGATCCAGCGTCGATCCGTTTCTGCGAGGAGGTTGGGCTCGACTACGTGTCGTGCTCGCCCTATCGCGTGCCGATCGCCAGGCTGGCCGCCGCGCAGGCTGCGGTGCAGGTGGCGAAGAAGGGGCGTGGCTAAGCCGGTCAGGCTCTATCAAAGCTTACGGTTTTGTATGAAAACTCACGCGAACGTGCTGACGGCATCGCGTAATCTCGACATTGTTCCTGCCCAATTTGCGGGCGGCCCGCCAATTGTCTTCGGAATCAGATGTTGCAGATCTCGCCCGTGCCGTTCCGCTCGATCCTGATCATTCAAACGAAGTTCATAGGTGACATCGTTCTTGCCTCGGCGCTGGCAAGGAACCTGCAACTCGAATTCCCGGATGCAAGGATCGTCTTCCTCTGTGAAGCGCAATTCGAGAACTTCGTGGTTGCGCATGGCATCGCCTCCGAGGTGGTCGCATTCAGGCGGTCCCGCATGCGCGGCACCACTCTGGAGCGCGTAAAGGAGCTTTACGCCACGGTGCGGGCGCTGCGTGGCTTCCGCTTCGACCTGACGATCGACCTGACCGATTCAAAAACCTCACGCATCATTAGTGGGCTCGTCACCGCAAAGACGCGCGTCGGCTACAATCCATCCGAAAGGCCGCTGCGGCTGCTGGAGAGGCAGCCTGCCAATGTGCTTGCCAAACCGTACGGGTTTGGCGGCCAGCATTTTGTCTATCGCTATCTTTCGCCGCTTGAAGCACTTGGGGTCGATCTGCGCGTGACCGTGCCAAGCATCCAGCCGCTGCCGTTCGAGACCGTGAAAGCCCTGACGCTTCTGGGCAAGCATCATCTTCACCCGAACGCCTTTGTCGCCGTCCATGCCGGCGCCAGTTTCAAGGGCCGGCAATGGCAGCCGGAACGGTTTGCCGAGGCGATCGACGAAATTGCAACCGACACCGGATTGGGCGTCGTCCTGGTGGGAGGGCCGGACGAACGCGAGACCGCCGCGCAGGTCCTGGCCAAGACCGCAACCCCGGTCGTCGATCTTGTCGGCACGCTGTCGCTCGAGAGCCTGATGGCGGTCCTGAAACAGGCCCGGCTGTTTCTCGGCAATGAGAGTGGCCCGATGCATATGGCAGCTGCCGCGGGCACGCCGGTTGTCGGGCTGTTCGGCCTGACGCATCCTTCGCGCTGGGGACCCGTCGGGGTGCCCAGCATCGCGCTTCGGCCGCCGATGCCGTGCGACTGCGTGGCCAAGGACTTGTGCCGCCGGACGGACCCCAGCAAGGCGTGTTGTGTCTGGCGCCTGGAGGTCAAGCCTGTCGTCGAAGCGGCCCGCGAGGTTCTCGCGCGCACCGAGATGAAGCGCGAAGGCGCTGTCTGAGCGGCTGTTTTCGGTAGGTTCGTTCACCAGGCTAGCGGTCAAATTGCCGCGCCAGGCATTTTTCTGCTACCCATCGTCCCGATTTCCGCCTTCATGCGGGTCTTGGGATACCGGCTTGAAATCGCCAGTCAGGAATTGGGTGTGATGCGTCAGCTGCAAGGACATCTCTGCACGATCGCCATGTCGTTGGCGGTCATATGCAGCGGCCATGCAACGCCGCTGGTCGAGCCCACGCTGCACATCAAGCCCGCGGTTAGCGGAGCGGGCCACGTCGCGCTCACGCTCGATGCCTGCGGCGGACAGACCGACACGCGGATTCTCTCGGCGCTGGTGGAAAACAAGATACCAGCCACCATTTTTGTCACCGGTATCTGGCTGAAGCGCAACGCTGCGGCCGTCGCCATCATGCGGGCACATCCGGACCTTTTCGAATTGGAAAATCACGGCGGGCGCCATATTCCGGCGGTCGACACGCCGCAGAAAATCTATGGCATACGCAGCGCCGGCAGCCCTGACGCGGTGCTCGCCGAGGTCGAATCGGGTGCCGCTGCTCTTGTCAGGACGGGTGAGCCGGCGCCGAAATGGTTCCGTGGCGCAACCGCCGAATACAGCCCCTCGGCCATCGCGATGATCCGCAAGCTCGGCTTCAAGATTGCCGGCTTCTCGATCAATGGCGATGGCGGCTCGCTGCTCGGCGCCAAGGAAGCCGCCAAGCGCATCGCCGCGGCCAAGGACGGCGACGTCATCATCGCCCACATCAACCAGCCGACCCACGCCGCCGGCGAGGGCGTGGTGCAGGGCCTCCTGGCCCTCAAGGACAGGGGCATGATCTTCGTGCGCCTCGACGATGCCGATGGCACAGGCGATCACGGCACCACCGACTGATTGCGCGTTGATATTAAGGTGATGCCGGCCTGCAAATGGCTGATGCGAAGTACTCAGCCCGGCTTGGCTTCGATGCTGACCTTGCTGGCGTAGAACGCGCCGTGGTCGCGGATATCGGTCATTTCGTCGAAAGGTTTCCGATAGGCCCACATCGCGTCCTTGCCCGCCTCGCCAGCCGGCAGCACGCTCCAATAGCTGGCATCGCCCTTGTAGGGGCAATGGGTCGAGTGTTCCGTGCCGCCCAATTTGTCGAAATCGATGTCGGCGAACGGAATGTAGAAGGCGGCCGGATAAGGCGCCTCGGTCAGCACCTTGGCCTTCGATGATGAAGCGATAACCGTATCGCCGACGCGCACCGTGACAGTGCCGACATAGGGCTCGATGGTGATGATCTTGTCGGGATTGCGCTGGAAGCCGGGTGCCGGGTTGGCGATCTTGTCCATGCTGGTTCCTCCTTGCCTGGCCTTAAGGTGTGGCGGACACAGCTGTTGCGCAAGGCCCCTTGGCATCGAACATGGCAGCCGCCAGCAGCCTAGGCGCGGCACACCAGCGCTGTCCGCTAAGGCTCAGGCGGCGGTTTTGAAGGCATCCAGCAGGCCGGCATAGGCGGCCGCGATGCCCGCCACCGGATTGCTGCTTCTCGAAACGGTCTCGACTTTCAGCGAGCCGCCGCCGGTCGGCAAGGTGAGCAGCAGGAACTGGCGATTGCCGCCGTCGCCGACGGATGCCGCCGCCACGTGCTGGCCTTCCCCTTCGTTCTGGACGCACATCTTGAACAGCAGCGTGCCGCCGACCGCTTCGAGCGCGCCGCCGACAACTTCAACAAATTCTTCTTCGGAAACAGTCTTTTCGTCTGGCACCAAATCGGCCAGGCTTTCCGCAAGTGTGCTCTCCAGGGCCTTGTCGTCAAGCTGCGCGTCCATGCGAACCTCTTTCAGCCGCCAATCGCACCCCTTTGCCCGTTAACGAAACTTAACGCGGACGATGGCCGGATTGTGGCGGATTTACTCGTGATTTCGTCCAATACGACGCCGTTTCCAACACGACGATTTTGACCCTCCTGCCATCTCGTCGGCATGAGCATTCAGGAGCCGAAGGCCCAAAACCCGTCAAAATTCAACCGGTTGCCGATTTTGCACGGGCTCAGAAAGTCGTCCGCCATGCAAGCGAGTGACTGGACAATCCTCCGGTTCGCTTCACAATGAACCAAAGCTACAATGCAAAAAACCTAGGGGAGGAACGAGATGCTGGGGCTGATGCAGGAATGGCCACTGCTGTGCCACAAGCTGATCGATAATGCTGAACGGCAGCATGGCGTGCGCGAGATCGTGTCGCGTTCGATCGAGGGGCCGATCGTGCGCACCACCTATGCCGACATCCATCGTCGTTCTCTTAAGGTGGCCCAGCGGCTGGAACGCGACGGTTATCGGTTGGGCGACCGCATCGCCACGCTGGCCTGGAACACCGCTCGCCATATCGAGGCCTGGTACGGCATCATGGGCATCGGCGCGATCTATCACACGCTCAATCCGCGCCTGTTTCCCGAGCAGATCGTCTGGATCATGAACCATGCCGAGGACAAGGCTGTCTTCGTCGACCTCACCTTCATACCGTTGCTCGAGAAGATCGTCGGCGCCATCAAATCGCTGAAAAAGGTGATCGTGCTCACCGATAATGCGCACCTGCCGAAAACCGCGTTGCCCAATGTCGTCGCTTACGAGGAGTGGCTCAACGAGGTCGATGGCGATTTCGCCTGGAAAACCTTCGACGAAGGTACTGCCGCGGGCATGTGCTACACATCTGGCACGACAGGCGATCCCAAGGGCGTTGTCTATAGTCACCGTTCGAACGTGCTGCACGCCATGATCGCGGCCATGCCCGATGCGATGGGCCTGTCGGCACGCGATACGATTCTGCCGGTGGTGCCGATGTTCCACGCCAATGCCTGGGGTCTCGGCCAGAGCGGGCCGATGATCGGCGCCAAGCTGGTCATGCCTGGCTGCAAGATGGACGGCGCCTCGATCTACGAATTGCTCGACACCGAGAAAGTGACCTTCAGCGCTGCCGTGCCGACGGTCTGGATGATGCTGCTGCAATATCTGGAAGAAACCGGCAGGAAGCTGCCTCATCTGAACAAGGTCGTCATCGGCGGCTCGTCCTGCCCGCGCGCGATCATGACGAAATTCCAGGACAATTTCGGTGTCCAGGTCATCCATGCCTGGGGCATGACCGAGATGTCGCCGCTCGGCACGCTGTGCACCTTGAAGCCCGAATATGTCGGCCTTGAGGGAGAAGCGCGGCTCGACATCCAGGGCAAGCAGGGCTATCCGCCCTTTGGCGTCGAAATGAAGGTGACCGACGACGAGAACAACCCGCTACCCTGGGATGGCAAGACCTTTGGTCGGTTGAAGGTGCGCGGTCCGGCTGTTGCCCGCGCCTATTATGGCGGCGCGGGCACGGAGCAATTCGACGAGGACGGCTGGTTCGATACGGGAGATGTCGCTCATATCGATGCCGGCGGCTATATGCAGATCACCGATCGCGCCAAGGACGTCATCAAGTCCGGCGGCGAATGGATCTCGACCATCGAACTCGAGAATCTGGCCGTCGGCCATCCGGACGTGGCGGAAGCGGCGGCCATCGGTGTTCATCATTCGAAATGGGGCGAGCGGCCCCTGCTGGTCGTCGTCGCCAAGCCGGGCAAGGAACCGACCAAGGCTGACATTCTCGGCTTCATGGATGGCAAGCTGGCCAAATGGTGGATGCCCGATGATGTCGCTTTCGTCGGCGAAATACCGCATACCGCCACCGGCAAGATCCAGAAGATCACCTTGCGCCAGCAGTTCAGGGATTACCGCTTGCCGACGGATTGAGGGGATGTTGCGTGTTTCGGCTTCAAGCCGTCGCAAAAAGGCACTAAACCTCCGTCCGGGTAGGGACAGCGCAGAGAACAATGGTTAGCATTCTGGAACGGCAAACGTCGAAGGCTGCCGGCTGGTCGCGGCGCACGGGCGCATTTTCAGCGGTGCTTTTGCTGACCGACTTCGTCGGCCATCGCTTCGGTCTCGTCGAGACGCCCGTATTCCTGTGGGTGCTGGGCATTGTCGCGCTGCTGGCGGCGCTGGCGCTGCTTTTTGCCGGGCTGGCCTTTTCCAGGCTATGGAATTTCGGCGACCGTGGCGGCCGCGATCTGACCGTTGGCGCCTTGCTGGCCCTGCTGGTGCTTACCCCGTATGGCGTCGCTGCCTACTGGGCGACGATCTATCCGCCGCTGAGGGACATCTCGACCGATTTCGACGATCCGCCCGCGCTCGATGTCACTGACCGCACGAAGGACATGAATGTGCTGTCTCCGTCCACGCCGGGCGAGCAGACGTTGCAGACCGACAGCTATCCACTGGTCAGCGCACGCAGCTATGACCTTCCGTTCGAGACCGTCGTCAATGCCGTCGAAACCGTGCTCGACCGGCGCGGCTGGGACCTTTCGCAACCCTATCCCGACCTCGCTGGGCAGAGAGAAGTGACCATTACCGCCGTCGCCTCGAGCTTCGCGCTCGGCCTCCCGGCTGATGTGGCGATCCGCGTGACCGATAACGGCGATATGATCATCGTCGACATGCGGTCGGCTTCGCGCTACGGCCGCCATGACCTTGGCGACAATGCCGCGCGCATCACCGAGTTCCTGGCGGAACTGGACCAGGAAGTCGCCGGACAGGTCGGGGCGGCGCCAGCCGAATAGTCATTTCCCAGCTGAACTGGCCAGCGAGAAACCGGTGAGGAGAGGCCGGGCCAGGTGCACCTATCGAGCTGGCGTGAAAATGCCGTCGATGGCGGGGGCGGCGTCTGTCGAGATCATGCCGCGCGCCACCAGATCCTCGAGATGGGCAAGCACGGACAGGCCGGCCGCACCGTGCAGCCGGGGATCGGTGTCCCGGTAGATCGCCTTGACCATGTCGGGAACCGTCCGGTCGCCGGCCCTGACCCGCTCCAGTATGGCCCGCTCGCGCATCTTGCGATGCGTCTTCAGTCCGCGCATGAAACTGCGCGGCGCCGTCACCGGCCCGCCATGGCCGGGCAGCAGCAGGTGGTCGTCGCGCCTGATTAGCTTGTCCAGCGATGCCATGTAGTCTGCCATAGCCCCGTCCGGTGGCGCGACGATGGACGTCGCCCATCCCATGACATGATCGGCCGAAAACAGGATTCCGGTTCCTTCCAGCGAGAACGCCGCGTGATTGGCGGTGTGGCCGGGGGTGAGAACCGTCCGGATCGCCCAGCCGTCGCCGGCGACGATCGCATCGTCCGGCAGCGGGATGTCGGGAAGGAAGGCCATGTCGGCGCTGGCATCGAGCGCATTGGTCTCGCCAATGTGCAACGGCCTTGCTGGCCGGTGCGGTCCCTCAGCGAGCACCGTGGCGCCGGTGCGCTCTTTCAGCCGGGCCGCCAGCGGAGAATGGTCGCGATGCGTGTGGCTGACGAAGATATGGCTGACCGGCCTGCCGGCGATCACGTCGAGCAGGGTCTGAAGATGCGCATCGTCATCGGGACCCGGATCGATCACCCCCAGCGTCTCGCGCCCCACGATATAGCTGTTGGTGCCATAAAAGGTGAAGGGGCTCGGGTTTCGGGCCGTGACGCGCTGCACGTCAGGCGCCACGTTCGCGCCCTGGCCGTAGTTGGGATCGAAGCTGGTATCGAATTTGAGGGCCATGTCGCCACATTGTTCCTGGAATGGCAAAAGCGATTGCCGCATAGCACGCAAGCCAATATAGGAAAACGCAAGAGCGCGATTGTTGGATCGCGGCAAATCGGATTGGGGAAGTGACCATGGCAACTGCAACGACGATGCGCCCGCTTGTTTCTCTGGCCTTGCCGCAGGAAGGCGCGGCGCGGCTGGCAACGCAGTTTTTCCTGGCGATCGCCGGAACGCTGCTGCTGACCCTGTCGGCCAAGACCAAGGTCATGCTGGGGCCTGTCGATATGTCGATGCAGACACTCGCCGTCTTCCTGATCGCCGCCGCCTTCGGCATGCGCCTAGGCGTCGCCACTCTCCTGCTCTACATGGCGGAAGGCGCGATGGGCTTCCCGGTCTTCCAGAGCACGCCGGAGAAAGGCATCGGCATTGCCTACATGCTCGGCTCCACCGGCGGCTATCTCGCTGGCTTCGTGGTCATGGCGGCGATTGTCGGCTGGGCCGCCGATCGCGGCTGGGACCGTCACCCGATCAAACTTTTCAACGCGATGCTGGTTGCCGAGGTGGTGATGATGGCGATGGGCTTTGCCTGGCTGGCGCTGCTCATCGGTCCGGAAAAATCCTGGCAGTTCGGCGTCGTGCCGTTCATCGTCGGCGACCTGATCAAGGTTGCGCTTGCGGCAAGCCTGGTGCCGGCCGCCTGGTCGCTGCTCAAGCGCTCCTGAGTTTAGCAAGAAGCTTGGGGTTGCATAGACGTCAGGGGGTCAAGTCCCGAGGACGGGCGGTTCGGAAGAAGGTTCTGGTCACAGGGTTGCGGGCTTCATAGGCTATCACGTCGCCAGGCTGCTCCTGGAACTCGGCGACGAGGCTGTCGGCCGACAGCATCAACCTTGCTACGATCCGGTTTCTTCACCGCGTATGGCTCTTGGGGCGTCCCGACATGGTGCCGTTCCAGTTCACGAGGAGCATCCAGGAGTGGCACCAGGCGTATTTTGGTAACGACTCTACGATATATGCGAGCACTGGCAGCTGCTTTTCAGGGTTCGTATGGCTACCGTCGCTGCCGGGGGATCTTGGCATGTCAAGGAGGGCTTCTTGAAAGGAATTATCCTTGCGGGAGGCAGTGGAACACGCCTTTATCCGCTGACGTTAGCTGTCTCGAAACAAATCCTTCCAGTATACGACAAGCCGATGATCTATTATCCGCTGAGCGTGCTGATGCTCGCGGAAATTCGTGAAATTCTGGTCATCTCGACGCCGCGGGATTTGCCCGTTTTCCGAGATTTACTCGGTGACGGATCGGAGTTTGGCCTGGATATCTCCTATGCTGAGCAGCCGCATCCCAATGGACTAGCGGAAGCGTTCATCATTGGCCGCGAGTTCATCGGCAAGGACAGTGTGTCGATGATCCTGGGCGACAACATCTATTTTGGCGACGGGCTGTCGCAGCTTTGCCGCGCCGCCGCTTCTCGCGACACGGGCGCTTCGGTGTTCGCCTACCGTGTGGATGATCCTGAACGGTATGGTGTCGTCTCCTTCGACAAGGCCACCGGAACGGCGCGCACGATCGAGGAAAAGCCGCAAAAGCCGAAATCCAACTGGGCCGTCACTGGGCTTTATTTTTACGACAACACTGTCGTCGACATCGCTTCGGCCATTCGGCCTTCGGCCCGCGGCGAGCTTGAGATCACGGCGGTCAACAACGCCTATCTCGATCGCGGCTTGCTGCATGTGCATCGACTGGGGCGCGGCTATGCCTGGCTCGACACCGGGACCCATGACAGTCTGAACGACGCTTCTTCCTTCGTACGCACGATCGAGCATCGCCAAGGCATCAAGGTCGCATGCCCGGAGGAGATCGCCTTCGAGCAGGGCTGGCTGACGGCCGAGCAGGTGCTGCAACGCGCCACCCGGTTGGGAAAGAATGAATATGCCGCCTATCTGCGCCGGCGTGTCGTCGAACTGTCGGAGGGCTGAGCGTTGGAGATCAGCTCCCTCGGCATCGAAGGCGTGCTGGAGATCATTCCAAAGCGGCATGGCGATGCGCGCGGTTTCTTTATGGAAACCTATAATGCCGACCGATTTGCGCAGGCTGGACTAAAACTGCATTTCGTGCAGGACAACCATTCCTACTCCGCCGCGGCGGGCGTCTTGCGCGGGCTCCATTATCAGCTCGCGCCCCGGACCCAGGATAAGTTGCTGCGTGTCATACGCGGTCGGATTCTGGACATTTGTGTCGACATTCGCCGAAGTTCGAAGACCTTTGGCGAATGGATCTCCCTGGAAGTGTCGGCCGAAAGGGGCAACCAGATCCTGGTGCCCAAGGGCTTCGCGCATGGCTTTGTGACGCTCGTGCCCGACACCGAGGTTCTGTATAAGGTGACCGACACCTACTCGCCGGAGCATGACCGGTCGATCCGTTTCGACGATCCCGCCATCGGCATCGAATGGCCCTCGTTACCTGGCGGTTTCCAGCTGTCGGACAAGGACCTCAAGGCGCCGCCGCTGGCCGCGGCGGAGGTGTTTGATTGATGAGCGTTGCCAAAGAGAATGCAGCCAGGAAGAGTGTGGCCCAAAGAGGGTGCTGCATGGGGATAGTTGTATGAACTTTCTGGTGACAGGCGGCGCCGGTTTCATCGGCTCGGCGGTATGCCGGCATCTGTGCGCCAATCCGGTCTACCGGGTGACCAATCTCGACAAGCTGACCTACGCCGGCAATCTGGCCTCGCTGCGGCCGATCGAGAATGCCCATAATTACAGCTTCGCTTATGCCGATATCTGCGACGAGAGGGCGGTGCTCGACATAATGCGCCGTGATGACGTCGATATCGTCATGAACCTGGCGGCCGAAAGCCATGTCGACCGCTCGATCGACGGGCCTGGCGCCTTCATCGAGACCAATATCGTCGGTACCTACAAGATGCTCAATGCCGCGCTCGAATACTGGCGCGGCCTTTCCGACGACAGGAAAAGCCGCTTCCGCTTCCATCATGTCTCGACCGACGAGGTGTTCGGCGACCTGCCTTTCGATGGCGGCATGTTCGTCGAGGAGACACCTTATGCGCCGTCCTCGCCCTATTCCGCCTCGAAGGCGGCCTCCGACCATCTGGTGCGGGCATGGCACGAGACCTACGGCCTGCCAGTCGTGCTCTCCAACTGTTCTAACAATTACGGCCCCTACCATTTTCCCGAGAAGCTTATTCCGCTCGTCATCCTCAACGGGCTCGACGAGAAGCCGCTGCCGGTCTACGGCGCCGGTGCCAATGTGCGCGACTGGCTGTTCGTCGAGGATCACGCGCGGGCCCTGGAACTCATCGCTACGAAAGGGCTTGCCGGCGAGAGCTACAATGTCGGCGGCAATTCGGAACGCACGAACCTCTCCGTCGTCCAGACGATCTGCGATCTGCTCGACATCAGGCGTCCCAGGGCCGAGGGCCGGCGCTATCGCGAACTGATCTCCTTCGTCACCGACCGTCCTGGCCATGACCGCCGCTACGCCATCGATGCCTCCAAGATCGGCCGCGAGCTCGGCTGGGCGCCCAGGGAAAACTTCGAGAGCGGCCTGGCTCGAACCGTGGACTGGTTCCTCGACAACAGATGGTGGTGGGGACCGATCCGCGAGCAACGCTATGCCGGCGAAAGATTGGGCGAAGCCCGCAAGGTGGGCACGTGAGGCTCGTTGTCACCGGACGCGACGGCCAGGTCGCGGCAAGCCTTCTGGAGGCCGGCCATGGAAATGCCGGCGTTGAGGTCGTCGCCATCGGCCGTCCCGAACTCGACCTGACAAGACCCCACACCGTCATCGACGCCATCGCGGTTGCGAAGCCGGATATCGTCGTGTCGGCCGCTGCGTACACGGCCGTGGATCAGGCCGAGGACGAGCCAGATCTGGCCTTTGCGGTCAACGCGACCGGTGCCGGTAAGGTGGCTGAAGCGGCAGCGCGGCTCGGCGTTCCCGTCATCCATCTTTCGACCGATTATGTCTTCGACGGCAGTGCTCCCGACGCCTATGTCGAGGCCGACGCGACGGCGCCGCTCGGTGTCTATGGTGCTTCCAAGCTCGCCGGCGAGCAGGCGGTGGCCGCCGCCGGTCCGCGCCATGTGATCCTGCGCACCGCCTGGGTCTACAGCCCGTTCGGCAGGAATTTCGTGAAAACCATGCTGCGGCTGGCCGCCGACCGCGACGAGATTTCCGTGGTGGCCGATCAATGGGGAAATCCCACCTGCGCGTTCGATATCGCCGACGCGATCCTGCATGCGGCGGCCACGCTGCGGCGCGACAAGAGCTTCACCGCGTTCGGCATCTATCATCTGGCCGGCTCGGGCGAGATCAGCTGGAGCGGTTTTGCCCGTCATATCCTGGACACAAGCCGAAAGCTTGGTGGACCCTATGCACGGGTGCGCGACATTGCCGCCAAGGACTATCCGACCAAGGCACGCCGCCCCGCCAATTCACGGCTGTCGAGCGCGAAGTTCGCTTCCACCTTCGGGTGGAACGCACCTGACTGGCGACAGTCGACGGAAGCCGTGGTCGGTCAGCTCCTAAGCGGGAAGGCCCGGCCGGATGACCGGGCGCCTTTGAGTACCGCCCACATCCGCTGAGCCCACAATTCGAAGCCGAGCTTTATCGTGACATTCAGCGTCGACGGCTGTCGAGTTGATGATAGAGATCGGCATACGCCCTTCCCATCCTGTCCGCCGTAAAAAGGCTGATATAGCGATCTCGGGCGGCTCGCCCCCATTTCGCTGCTTCAGCCGGCGAATCGACGAACCGCTCCATCGCTTCGTCAGTCGTTCTGGATCGGAAAGGCGGAACGACCAGCCCGGTCTCGCCAGCCTTGTTCACATAACTTGTTCCCGTCCCGACTTCGCACGAAATCATCGGCTTGCCGCACATGGCTGCCTCGGCCAGCGATAGGCCGTAGGCTTCCGACCTCTGGTTTGAAGGAAAAATGAATCCAAGGCAGTTGTGGAGGAGCGCCATTCCTGCTGGTGGTCAGCCAGCCACACATTCGCGTTCTCGTGATGCAGGAAAAACTACATCCGTCCGTAAGCGTCGTCGAACCTGACGATATCGTCCTCGCCGAGATAGTCGCCGCTTTGCACCTCAATGATCACCAGGTCAATTCTGCCCGGATTTTCCAGCCGATGTTTGTGGCCGGAGGGAATGTAGGTCGACTCGTTGGTGGCCAGGAACAATTCCTGATCGCCGTTGACTATTTTCGCGGAGCCGCTGACCACCACCCAGTGCTCCGAGCGATGATAGTGCATCTGCAGGCTCAGACGCCGGCCAGGCTTCACCTCGATCCGCTTGATCTTGAAGCGCTCGCCTTCCTCCAGAACCGTATAGGTACCCCACGGGCGGTGAACCGTGCTGTGAAGCAAATGCGCTTGGTGACCAGAAGCCTTGAGGCCCTCGAACAGCTTCTTGACGTCCTGGACGCGGTCGCGGGACGCCACAAGCAGCGCGTCCGGGGAATCCACGATCACCAGATCGCTGACGCCGACCGTGCCGATGACGCGCTTGTCCGAACTCACATAGCTGCCGGTCGTGTCGACCATGTGGACGTCGCCGCGTATCCTGTTCCCGCTTTCGTCGGGAGCGATCAAATCGGCCATTGCGTTCCAGGATCCGATGTCGTTCCAATCCATGTCGCAGGGAATCATGGCAAGATTGCTCGTTTTCTCCATGACCGCGCGATCGATCGAGATCCGCGGGGCGGAGCCAAAATACTCCGGCGCGAGTTCGATTTTGGCAAAGCCTTCGCCTTCGCTGAAGCGGCCGTTCTCATAGCTGTCGGAAACAGCCTGGATCACGGCGGGGCAATGCAAAGTCATTTCGTCGAGCATGATCTGCGCGCTGAAGCAGAAGATGCCGCCATTCCAGAAGAAGCGTTTGGATGCGACATAGGCCTTGGCCGTCTCGAGATCCGGTTTTTCAACGAAACGGACGACTTTCTCGCCATCCGCCTCGATGTAGCCGAATGCCGTGTCCGGTCTGGTCGGGCTGATGCCCAATGTCGCGATCCGCCCGAGTTTTGCATGTTCGATGGCCCGGCCCATGACGCTCAGAAAGGCAGGCAGGTTGCCGATCATGTGATCCGCCGGGAAGATGCATAGAATCGCATCGGGACCGTGCGTTGCCTTCGCATGGATGACAGCGGCCGCCACGGCGGCGGCCGTATCCCGGCCTTCGGGCTCAAGCAGAAACGTGCGTGGCAGTATCACCGCATCCAGTTCGTCGAAACCGTCCTTCGTCAGGAAGAGGTGTTCCCCGGACGTGACCACAACGAGTTCCACGACGCCTTTCATCGAAGCGGCGCGCAACACGGTGTGCTGAATAAGAGAATGCCCGTCTGCCACTTTGAGGAAAGGCTTGGGGTGCGATTGCCTCGATGCGGGCCATAGCCGCGATCCGGCTCCACCACTGATGATGACGGGAACCACTTTCATGACACAGCCTCTGTTTCGTTTTTCGATGTGATTGCCCGCGCCCTCTCAAGCGTCAGCGCCACGATCGCTGTTGCCCTTTCATGATTTTCAGCCTCCGAATAGCAGCGGAGCTCCGGCGCGTTGCCGGACGGCCGCAGATGGATGATCTCGCCGGTCTGCATTCGTGCTCTGAGGCCGTCAGTCTCGTCGACTTCGGCAACAGTCCCGAAAGGGGCGAGGAATTGCTGCAGTGCATGCCGATCCGCGAGCCGACGCATCAGGCCGTGCGAACTGTCCACCGGGAAGTTCTCGAGGCGTTCGCTGGCGCATGCCGGAAGCTTCCAGAACTCGCGCTGATGCGACAGCGTATTTCCTGTCGATGCGACCAGGCCGAGGACGGCGAGGATAGGGAGCAACGAATCGCGTGTCGGCAACGCCGTCAAAGTTTTTCCATGCAGGATACAATCCGACCCCAGGAGAACGCCGCCATTGGCCTCGAAGCCGATGACGATACGGCCGGCACAGTATGACGCTTCCATGGCTTCAATGACGAAGGGGGACCCGACCCTTGTTCTCACGACCTCGAAACCGAAGGCGTTCGAAATGCCCGAATTGGAGGTCACCGGCGTCACGACAATGTCTGCCCGCAAGAACAAGGCGGTGGCGAGGCCGATCAGGTCGCCGCGAAAGAGATCGCCGTTCTCGTCGGTGATGAGCGGACGATCGGCATCGGCATCCGTCGAAACGACGGCGTCGAGTTTGAATTCTCGAGTCCAGCCTTTGAATTTTGCCAGTGTGGCGGCGCTCACGGCTTCGGTGTCGACGGGAACGAACGCATCGGATTTCCCGACGGGCGTCACACTGGCGCCCAGGGATTGGAGAATCTCGACCAGCAGATCCGCCGCGACCGAACTGTGCTGATAAACACCAACCCTCATGCCTGAAAGGGAGCTAGCCTCCAATATGTCTTCGGCGCGCCTGCGATAGGCGGCGATCGCCTGATCGTGGTGTGCCGGAAAAGCCGTTCCCATTGGAGGCGGCGGGCAATAGGAATCCGACCGTTCAGCGGCATAATGTGCCATGGCGGCCTCGTCGGCCTTGCTGATCTCGCCATGCGGGCTATAGAATTTGATGCCGTTGCGATCCGCTGGAATGTGCGAACCCGTCACCATCAACGCCGCCAGCCCATGTTGCCGGCCACACAGTGCCAAAGCTGGTGTTGGAATGGCGCCGCAATCGATGGGTTGCAGTCCGCTTGCCGCCAGGGCCGCCATGCAGTTGGTGGCGATAGTGGGGCTGCTGTCGCGCAGGTCGCGACCTACCAGCACCCTGGCCTTCGGCTGTATTCCGCCGGCGGCCAGGCGCCATGCGAAAGCCTCGGTATAAAGTCCGCTCGGTTTGCCGACCAGTTCCGAAGCCAAGCCTCGAAGGCCACTCGATCCAAATTTCATCACTTCGCTTTGGCTGGTGAGAGGGAAGGCCGTCATATTGCAGTAGGCTCCTCTGTCAACCACAAATCGCTTGGCCAGCGCGTAGTGGATTCTGGGCACCTTCAAAATAGTGCATCCGCAACGGTTCGAATATTGGCTGGAGGCTGCATTAAGCCGAACGAATGTGCATAGACAAGCCACAATTGCCTATGGCGATGGTGGCCTTCAGTCTTGCGGCCAGTCTGCAGAATTACCTTGGATCGCCCGTCAAATGTTTACAAGCGAGAGCTACTTTTGCGAATGCTGTTGAACGACGTCTTGACCGGCGAACCGGGCCCAATCGAATGACCTATAAAAAAATCTCTGGCGATGACCTCAAGTCCACGCTATGCGATGGGGCGGCGGGGGGCCGAAGACTTGGCTAAGAACAGGTGGCTGATGACGGATGGTATTCGATCTGGCTCCGCTTTAGTGTCAAAGTCTTCGCGCAGGTTATTCCGAAAGCGGCTGGGCATGAGACTTAACCCATTGCGGATAGTGAGTGTTTGAAAATCTGGTCGGCGCCGACGCATCGTGGCAGGCCAGGGTCTCGCGGCTTGGCCGCCTGCTCAAGGGTGAGGTTGCCGGCTCTATTCCGCTTTCGTCCTGGGGCGCATCTGAACATCCAACAGTTCACGGCGCGCTTGGTCGAGAAGCGAGCCCGTGCTACGTCGGCCGAATTGACAGGCTTCGTCCGCGGTGTTGTCGGACGGAGCTTTGTCAGGGAGCATGATCGGTCGTTCATGAAGACAGCCAAGAAAATCTTCGATCTTGCCGGTGCGGCGTTGCTGCTGGTGGCCACATCTCCTGTTCTATTGCTTGCTGTCGTTGCCGTTCGGGCATCGTCACCGGGGCCGGTGATTTTTTCCCAAACGCGGGTAGGCCGCGACGGTGCGCCTTTTCGCTGTCACAAGTTGAGGACGATGTATCTCGGCACGCTGTCCTTGCCTTCGCATGAGGCGCCTGTGAGCGCCGTAACATCGGTCGGAAAGGTCCTTCGGAAGTTCAAGCTCGATGAGTTGCCGCAGTTCTGGAACGTTCTGAAGGGCGAGATGAGCCTGGTCGGGCCGCGTCCCTGCCTGCCGACCCAAACGGAATTGATCGAGTGCCGCCGGCGCTTGGGCGTTCTTGCGGCACGTCCAGGCATAACCGGTCTGGCACAGATCAGGGGCATCGACATGTCCACCCCGCAGCTCCTTGCCGAAACCGACGCAACCTATCTCCGGACGGCGTCGCTCTGGCTCGATCTGCGAATCCTGCTTGGAACGCTCTATCGCGGTTGAACAGACCACGATCCCAAAAAGTGGACGCCGGTTTTTGGAAAAGATCGTAGTCAGGCAAAAAGACCACGCTCCCAAAAGCGGGCGCCGGTTTGGATCAGGGATTAAAGAAGTCGGGATTTTTCCAACCGCGCTATTGCGGCCAACCGCTCCAGCGTGTGGGTTTCCGGCAGCCAGCCTTCTGATACGAGCAGGGAAGGGTCGCATATCTGCGTCGCGGTCATGCTATCCCATAACGGGCGCTTGCGTGCGAGGATCGCGGCTGCCCGGAGCGGTCCGGCCTGCACGGCCATCAGGCGCGTCGGCCTTCCGAAGCCGCTGCGAAAGGCGCCGACGATGGCCGCGACCGAAACCGGGGGCACATCGCTGGCGATGTAGATCGGGCGAAGCGGCTCCGGACGGTTCAGCAGATGCCATACGGCTCCTGCCGCCGACAGCGATGACAGCAGCGAGCGTTTCCCGGTCAGCGCGCCTGTCGGCAGCGGCAGGGCCGTATCGGCCAGGCGCATCAGCGTCGCCAGATTTCCTCTCATGCCGGCTCCATAGACCGGAGGCAACCGCAACACGGTGGCATCGGAACGGCCGTGCGAGGCATAGGCGTCCAGTATCCTGATCTCCGCTTCGCGCTTCGAGCGCCCATAGGCGCATTGCGGGTCGGGCATCGTATTCTCATTGATCGTTGCGCTGACACGTGCGCCAATCACGGCCCGGATCGAGGAGAGAAGGATGAAGCGTCCGCTTGCCTGCGTGGCGGCGGCATAGGCCAACCGTGCGCTCAATTCCGCATTGGCTGCCTTGAAATCGGCCTCGGTGGTACTGCCTTCATCATTGTTCAGGCCCGCGCAGTGGACGACATCCGTAACATCCCGGGTCAACGCCAGGAAGGCCGCGGCCGGCGCATCGAAACCCGGCATCAGCATCGCGCCGGAC
Source organism: Mesorhizobium sp. B2-4-12 (assembly GCF_006441575.1). NCBI lineage: Bacteria > Pseudomonadati > Pseudomonadota > Alphaproteobacteria > Hyphomicrobiales > Phyllobacteriaceae > Mesorhizobium > Mesorhizobium sp. B2-4-12. The sequence continues at coordinate 46,188 of NZ_VFVC01000018.1, read as the reverse complement.
CCTGGATCAAGTCCCTCCGGTTGGCGCGAGGCGAGGCGAAGCTCGACGCCGGCCTCACGAAGCCGATGGACCACCTGGCGGCCGATGAAGCCTGTCGCGCCCGTGACCAGGACTTTCATCGACTTGCCCGGAACGGCCATTGGGCGGCGGATGGAGGCGCCTGCTCTTCCATCGCCGGCGGAGGGATTTGTTTTTCAGTCAGGGGCGGGCGTGTCTGCTCTTCCGCCAATGGGGCCTGGCGTCCGCACGCAAGGTAGGTTCCCGACAACAGGAAGACCATCAGCGCCATCATCGCTCGATCGATATTGAAGCGTCTTTTCTTGAAGGCGATCAACAGGACGGACCACAGGCCGCCGCCATTGAACACGAAGCTCACCACCGATCCCAGAACCGGTGGAAAAAAGAAGCAAATAATGGAGAAGTAGATATTGACCCGTGAAGGCGTCAGTCGCTGCCTTATAGACAAAAGCTGGTTCAAGTTGCGGGCTCGCTATTATCGAGAAGCTTTATGCGGCACATCTTTTTAGTGGACCCGAATGTGCTCGCCTCGAAATTGTCCACGCCTCACGACGCATGTTGCCCGCCTCCGGCTGGTATAGCGGCTGGGCTCGCTTTTCGATAGTGCGTCGGATTGATTGCCACTGAAAATTGACGGCCGGGCCGGCAGATCAGGGAGGGCTCAAGGAGCGCTGCCGTCGCGTTCTCCCGAGCAATATTTTTCCCGCATCTTGCCGACCGGAGGCATTGCGAACGGAAATTTCCGGGTTCTGGCGAAAGCATGGAAAATTCATTCCCGAACTGGCCGCTGCCGGGCTCGTCTTGCATTGTTCTGGGGCGCGCCGATCTGCTAGAACGCCCGCACGAAACACTTTGTCCAGAAGCGAAGCTTGAACCGGGCGCGAAAAGGCTCGATGGTTTGAGGTCTTCTGTCGCAAGGCATGAGAGAACGCTCACAGTCTATGACAATAGCGCTTACGCATCTGCAGCGGCTTGAAGCTGAGTCCATCCATATATTCCGCGAAGTTGCGGCCGCCTTCGCCAAGCCGGTCATGCTTTATTCGGTCGGCAAGGATTCATCCGTGCTGATGCATCTAGCGATGAAGGCGTTTTATCCCGCCAAGCCACCATTCCCCTTTCTTCACGTCGATACCACCTGGAAATTCCGCGAGATGATCGCCTTTCGCGATCAGATGGCGCAGAAGCTGGGCTTCGACCTGCTGGTCCATGTCAACGAAGACGGCGTGCGCGACAACATAAATCCGTTCGATCACGGTTCGAACACCCATACCCATGTCATGAAGACCGTGGCGCTGCGCCAGGCGCTCGACAAATACGGTTTCGATGCCGCCTTCGGCGGTGCCCGCCGCGACGAGGAAAAGTCGCGCGCCAAGGAGCGCATCTTCTCGTTCCGCAATGCCCAGCATGTCTGGGATCCGAAGAACCAGCGGCCCGAAATGTGGAAGATATTCAACACCCGCATCGCCTCGGGTGAATCGATCCGCGTCTTTCCGCTGTCGAACTGGACCGAGCTCGATATCTGGCAGTACATCCTGCAGGAGAACATCCCGATCGTGCCGCTCTATTTCGCCAAGCAACGGCCGGTGGTGGAACGCGACGGCATGCTGATCCTCAAGGACGACGAGCGCATGAAACTGCGTCCCGGCGAGATCGTGGAGGACCGGCTCGTGCGTTTCCGCACTTTGGGCTGCTATCCGTTGACCGGCGCCATCGAATCCGATGCCGACACGCTCGAAGCCATCGTTGGTGAGATGCTGACCGCACGCACTTCCGAACGCCAGGGTCGCCTGATCGACCGTGATGAGGCGGGTTCCATGGAAAAGAAGAAGCGCGAGGGGTATTTCTGACCATGCGCCACATCATGGCCAAGAGCCTCGCCCCCACCGACAGCGTTCGCGATTACCTTGCGGCGCAAGAAAAGAAGTCGCTGCTGCGCTTCCTCACCTGCGGTTCGGTCGATGACGGCAAGTCGACGCTGATCGGTCGCCTTTTGTCTGATACCAAGCAGATTTTCGAGGATCAGCTCGCCGCGCTCGAGCGCGATTCGCGCAAGCATGGCACCACCGGCGACGACATCGACTTCGCACTGCTGGTCGATGGTCTCGAGGCTGAACGCGAGCAAGGCATCACCATCGACGTCGCCTATCGTTTCTTTGCCACGCCCAGGCGCAAGTTCATCGTCGCAGACACGCCCGGCCACGAACAATATACGCGCAACATGGCGACAGGCGCTTCGACCGCCGACCTGGCGATCGTGCTGATCGATGCGCGACAAGGGGTGTTGCGCCAAACCAGGCGCCATTCGATCATCGCCTCGTTGCTCGGCATCCGCCACATCGTGCTTGCCGTCAACAAGATCGATCTCGTCGATTTCGACCAGTTGATCTTCGACCGGATCGTCGAAGACTACCGGCAGTTCTCACGCGATCTCGGCTTCCAGACCATCGTGCCGATCCCGATGTCGGCTCGCTACGGGGGCAATGTCAGCAGCCGCTCTGAAAACATGAAATGGTATTCCGGCCCGACGCTGGTCGAGCACCTCGAGGCCGTCTCGGTCGAGGAGGCGACCGTCGAACTGCCGTTCCGTTTCCCGGTCCAGTACGTCAATCGCCCCAATCTCGACTTCCGTGGTTTTGCCGGCACGATTGCTTCAGGTTCGGTCTCGCAGGGCGATGAGATCGTCGTCGCCAAATCCGGCAAATCCTCGCATGTCAAGCGCATCGTCGCTCATGGCGGCGATCTCAAACAGGCGGTCGCCGGTCAAGCCATCACGCTTGTTCTTGAGGACGAGGTCGAGATTTCCAGAGGCAACATGCTGGTTTCGCCGGCAGCCAGGCCGCAGGTCGCCGATCAGTTCGCCGCCAACATCGTCTGGTTTGACGAGCATGCGCTGCTGCCGGGCCGCTCCTACATCCTGCGCACCGAAACCGACCAGACCAGCGCCACTGTCACCGACCTGAAATACCGCATCAACGTCAACGACTTCGCCCATGAGGCGGCCAAGTCGCTTGAGATGAATGAAGTCGGCATCTGCAACATCTCGACGCGGGCGCCGATTGCCTTCGATCCTTTCGCCGAGAACCGCACCACCGGCGCCTTCATCCTGATCGATCGCATCAGCAACGCCACCGTCGGTGCCGGCATGATCGTGCACTCGCTGCGCCGTGCTGAAAACATCCACTGGCAATCGCTCGATGTCGGCAAGCGCGTGCGTGCCGACATGAAGAACCAGCGGCCTGCTGTGTTCTGGTTCACCGGGCTTTCGGGCTCCGGCAAATCGACCATCGCCAACCTGTTCGAGAAGAAGCTGTTCGCCACCGGCCGGCACACCTATATCCTGGATGGCGACAATGTCCGTCACGGTCTCAACCGCGATCTCGGCTTTACCGATGCCGACCGCGTCGAGAACATCCGCCGCGTCGCCGAAGTGGCCAGGCTGATGGCTGATGCCGGATTGATCGTCATTGTCTCCTTCATTTCGCCGTTCAGCGCCGAGCGGCGAATGGCGCGCGAGCTGATGGCCGATGGCGAGTTCATCGAAGTGTTTGTCGACACACCCTTCGAGGAATGCGCCAGGCGGGATCCAAAGGGCCTCTACGCCCGTGCGCTGAATGGCGAGATCAAGAATTTCACCGGTGTCGATTCGCCATACGAGGCGCCGGAAAAACCGGAAATCCATCTGAAGACGCTCGGCAAATCGGCGGAAGAGATGGTAGATGCCCTGGAACACTGGCTGAATGAGCGTGACATTGCCGAAGATCAATACGACAACGGCGGCGGCATCTGACGACAGGTCGATGCTCGAAATCTTCGAGCATCTGGCGCTGGCGGCTGGACGCGAGGTCATGCGTGTGTTTCACGCCGGTTGCGCGGTGGACCGGAAATCGGACTCCTCGCCGGTGACCGAGGCCGATCGCGAAAGCGAGAAGATCATTCTCGCCGGCCTGCGCGCCGCATTCCCCGACATTCCGTGCGTGGCTGAAGAGGAAGCGGCCGCCGGCGTCATGCCTGCCGATCTTGGCAAGGCCTTCTTCCTCATCGATCCGCTCGACGGCACCAAGGAATTCGTCAATCGCCGCACCGACTTCACCGTCAACATCGCGCTTGTCCGTCGTGGCGTGCCGGAAGTCGGCGTCGTCTTCGCCCCCTGCAGCGGCCGTTTCTTTTCCGGCCGGCCGGGCAGGGCGGAAGCTCTCGAAATCGATGGCGACTTCCAGATCGTCGCTCGCCGGCCGATTTCGGTGAGAACGGCCGCGGCCCCGCTGGCGGTGGTGGCCAGCCGCTCCCACAACACGCCGGAAACCGAAGCCTATATTCGCGACCTCGGTGCCGCCGAGATCGTTTCGGTCGGATCTTCCTTGAAATTCTGCCTTCTCGCCAGTGCCGAGGCGGATGTCTATCCGCGTTTCGGCCGCACCATGGAATGGGACACCGCTGCAGGCGACGCCGTGCTTCGCGCGGCGGGCGGCACGACGTGCACACTGGACGGCAAGCCTCTGGCCTATGGCAAACGCGATCAGGTCGACGACGAGGATTTCGCCAATCCGCATTTCATCGCCAGCGGCAGGGCAGGGACCAGCCCCGCCTGTGACTAACGGTTACTCGGCCGCGGCCTGCGCCGAGTTCGAACCGATATAGTTGCGGATCGTCTCTATGATTCGGTCCTGGTCGGCTTCGCTCAAATAGGGGTGCATCGGCAGGCACAGGATACGCTTCGGCAATTCCTCCGAAACGGCAAGACGCGTCGGCGTGCGCGGATAGTCGCGATAGGCGACCTGCTCATGCAGCGGCTTGACGTAGTAGATGACCGACGGGATGCCCTTTTCGCTCAGATGCGCCTTCAGCCCGTCGCGCTTCGGGGTTTCGATGGCGTACTGCGCCCACGCCGAGCGGCTGCCGTCGAGATTGCGGGCGGCGGTGACAATGTCGCCGAGGCCTTCGGCATAGCGATTTGCCACAATTTGGCGCGCGACCATTTCATCTTCCAGAATGGCCAGCTTCTCGATAAGGATCGCCGCCTGCAGCGTGTCGAGGCGAGAATTGATACCGACACGGACGTTGTCATATTGCGTCTCGCCCTTGCCGTGGAAGGCAAAGGAACGCAGCTTGTCGGCCAGTGCGTCGTCGTTGGTGAACATCGCGCCGCCGTCGCCATAGCAGCCAAGCGGCTTGGCTGGATAGAAGCTGGTCGAGCCGACATGTCCGAAGGCACCGCACATCTTGCCGTCAAGCGACCCGCCCATCGACTGGGCGGCGTCCTCGATCACCATCAAGCCTTCGCGGTTGGCGATGGCCATTATGGCTTCGTAGTCGGCGGCTAGGCCGAACAGGTCAACCGGGATGATCGCCTTCGGTTTCAGCCGGCCTTCCTTCTTGATCATCGCGATCGCGGCTTCGAGGCTGGCGATGTCGATGTTGTAGGTCTTGGCGTCAACGTCGACGAACACAGGCTCCGCCTTGGCCAGCGCCACCACTTCAGCCGTGGCGGCGAAAGTGAAGCTCGGCACGAATACGGCATCGCCCGGACCGATGCCAGCGGCAAACAGCGGCAGCAGCAGCGCGTCGGTGCCGTTGGCGCAGGCCACGACATGCTTGGTGCCAATATAGGCGGCAAGCTTCTTCTCGAACTCCGCGACCTGGGGGCCGAGAATGTAGCGGCCGTCCTCGACGACATGGTCGATCGCGGCTTTCAGCCGGTCGCGGATTCGTTCGCGCTGCGCGCCAAGATCGATGAACTGCATGTCGGCCTCAAAGCTGCCAATAAACCGGCCTGCTGGTAACAGACTTGGCACGGCTGAAAAAGCCGGCCGAGGGCAAGGCGAATTGCGCCAGTGTCGCAGCTCGTTACCGCCTTTTGCCGGCGCATAACGCCCAAAAGCCGGAAATCCGGCCTTCATGGCGCATTTGGAGCGTCCTCCGTCGCGCTTTTCCAGCCTATGGAAACATAAAGTGATCGGCTGGGGGCGTATCAGCCGATCTCGTGCCGCCAGGGTGGATTGGCGCCGGCGCGCGACACTGTCACCGCCGCCGCCTTGGCGCCGAGCGACAGTGCCTTGCGGATGGCGTCTTGTGGAAGCTCGCCTATGGCCGCCTTTGACAGCAATCCCTGCTCGTGTAGGGAGGCGAGAATGCCGGCGTTGAATGTGTCGCCGGCGCCGACCGTATCGACCACCGTGACCCTCTCCGGCATCACGGTGACGGCATGATCCCTGCTGTAGCCGACGGCGCCTTCGCTGCCATGCGTGACGACGATGAGCTTCGGTCCGCGATCGAGCCAGTTGCGCACGACGTCTTCATGCGAACCGGCTTCGCCGAACCAATGGAGGTCTTCGTCCGAGAGCTTTACGATGTCGGCCATCGCCATCATGGCGCGGATACGTCTGAGGTGCTTGGCCTTGTCCGGGATGAAATTAGGCCGGATGTTGGGGTCGAGCATCATGACGCGATGGCCATGCTCGCGCTTCATGAATTCCTCATAGGCGGATCCAGCAGGCTCCGAGATCAGGCTGATGGCGCCGAACAGCATCGCCTCGATCTCGGACCCGAGCTGCGGCAGGTCGTCGATGGTCAGCATGCGCCCGGCGGTGTTCTCGTCATAGAAGGTGTAGGTCGCCTGGCCATTGTTCAGTTTTACGAAGGCCAGCGTCGTCGGTCTCGGCGACGTGTGGGCATAGGTGGAACTGACCTTGCTCGCTCCCAGCGCGTCCCGGAATTGGCCGCCGAAAAGATCCGATGACAGGCCAGAGAAGAAGCCGGCCGGCGCACCGAGCCGGCCAAGCGCGATCGCAGTGTTGAACACCGCACCGCCGACATAGGGAGCAAAGGCCGGCTCCCCTTCCGTCGTGGTGCGCGGCAGCATGTCGATCAGGGCTTCGCCGCAGCAGAGGATCATGGCTTCTTGGTCTCCGGCGGATAGATCACGCCCTTACGGATGATGATGTTGGCGTAAAGTCGCGGCTCGCTTGTCGCGACGATAGCGTGCGCCGATTTGACCCGTGCATAGAAGTCGGCGCCGGCCAGCGCAACCACCTTGCGGCCCGGCACGCGTTTGGCACAGATCGCCTCCATCTCATGATGGACGGGGTCGGCGAGTGACGGATCGCCCTTCACCGAGGCGCGAAACAACGCCTCCGGGACGACGTCGTCGACCGGCAGGATGCTCAGGATCGCGTCGAGCATCGGAATGAGGGGATGACCGTCGGCCCGGACGAGGCGTCTTGCCTGCTCCTCGGCCGGATAGTTTCCATCGACCAGGGCGATCTCGTCGCCATGCCCCATGGCGCGCAGGGTCGCCAGGAGTTCCGGACCGAGTAGCGCCGGTATTCCGATCAGCATTCAGGCGCTCCTGGAAATCGTGGTCGAACCGACGAGGAAACGCTCCGAAAGCGGCAGGCTGGCGCCACCAAGGGCCCGAGCGTGGATGCCGACTGTTCCCTCGCGGACGGCTGGAAGCCTCAATCCTTCGCCGTCAACGGTGCCGATGGCTTCGATGACGGCATCGACCAGCCGCCGCCGTACGGTGAGCGGCATCCAGCCGTCGATCACCGCCGCCTCGAAATCGATGACGGAAGAGGCCGCCACGATGGCGTAGGCCAGCGCCCGCGAGGCGCTGGCGATCCAATCGTCGAGCTCGACGCCGATCTCGCCCCAGTCTTCCGGAGACGTCCACAGATGTGAAGCTTCGACACCGCGGGCGTTGAGCGCCTTTTCCAGCATGGTGATCGATGCGATGTCGATCAACTGGGTTGGCTTGCCCTCGGGGCCTGGCACCGGCATGGAGCCCAGCGCGCCGGCATTGCCGGTAGGGCCACCATAGAGGCGTCCATTCAGCACGATGCCGCCGCCGGCAAAGGCGCCGATATAGAAATAGACGAAGTCGCGGGCGGCTCCTGCCTGGCCGAAGACGAGTTCGGCGCCGCAAGCCGAGGTGGCGTCGTTTTGAAGGTAGACGGGAAATTCGCACTGCAACTGGATCTCGGCCCTGATGTCGCGGTGGCGCCATTCATCCATCACGTCCCGGGGCGCGTTGGCCCTATCGGCCCAGTTCCACAATTCGAACGGCATGGCGATGCCGAGCCCGGCAATGCGCTTGTTCTGAGCCGGGCTGAGTTCTGCGCGCATCTTTTCCATGCCCGAGGTGACGAATTCCACTGTCTCGCGCGGCGCCGGGTAGCGGTAGGAGTGCTGCAACATCGAACGGACATTGCCGAGGAAATCAATCAGCACGAGTTCGGCGCTGCGCCGGCCGATCTTCAGGCCTATGAAATACGCACCTTCCGGATTGAGCGCCATCGGAATGGACGGTTGGCCGATCTTGCCGCGCAACGGCGCCTGACGCACGAGAAGATTGTCGTCTTCAAGTTCCCGCATGATGACTGAAACGGTCTGAGCCGAAAGTCCGGTCATACGGGCGATGTCGGATTTGGCGAGGCTGCCATGCTGGCGCACCAGCGAAAGCACGAGCCGCTCATTGTGGTCCCGCATCCCGCTCTGATTGGTGCCTCGGTGAAGCCGACTCTCGGCTGCCTCGGGCGAACCGTGCCTCGCACTGCCGGTCTCCACCCTGGTCCTCCCGTTAATTCCCCTCGGGGCTTTGGGCCAGAATGAGCGGTCAAGGCAAGTGTGTCAATAATAAATAAGAGTGATTTAATTATTGACAGCCAGCGCGGTCTGGTGTCTGCTAAAGCCGGCATCCACGCTGGGATGGTTTGTTTGGATGCTTGTATGGATGCCGGTTGGCCGGCACCCGAAATGGTTCCACTGGGAGGACAATCGTGACCGACAAAAGAGTATTGAAAGCAACAGTTTTTGCCGCCGCCGCGCTCGGCGTGATGGCGTTTGCACCGGCCGCGTTCGCTGCCAATGTCAGCGCTTGCCTGATCACCAAGACCGACACCAATCCCTTCTTTGTCAAGATGAAGGAAGGCGCCACGGCGAAGGCCAAGGAAATCGGCGTCGATCTCAAAGCCTATGCCGGCAAGGCCGAAGGCGACAATGAAGGCCAGGTCGCGGCGATCGAATCCTGCATCGCCGATGGCGCCAAGGGTATTCTGATCACCGCCACCGACACGGCCGCTATCGTGCCGGCGGTCAAGAAGGCGCGAGACGCCGGACTTCTCGTGATCGCGCTGGACACGCAGCTTGAGCCCGCCGATGCCGCGGATGCGACGTTTGCAACCGACAATTTCAAAGCCGGCGAACTCATCGGCTCATGGGCAAAAGCGACTTTGGGCGATAAGGCCAAGGATGCCCATATCGCCTATATGGACCTGATAGCCAGCCAGCCATCGGTCGACGTGCAGCGTGACCAGGGCTTCATGAAGGGCTTCGGTATCGACGTCAACGATCCCAAGAAGATCGGTGACGAAAAGGATCCGCGCAATGTCTGCCACGATCTATCTGGCGGCAATGAGGATGGCGGCCATACCGCCATGGAGAACTGCCTGCAGAAAGACCCGAACATCAACGTCGTCTATACCATCAATGAACCCGCCGCCGCGGGCGCCTACCAGGCGTTGAAGGCGGTTGGCAAGGAGAAGGACGTGTTGATCGTTTCGATCGACGGCGGCTGCCCGGGCGTCAAGAATGTGGCGGAAGGTATTATCGGCGCCACCTCCCAGCAATATCCCTTGCTGATGGCCTCGCTTGGCATCGAGGCGATCAAGGCTTTCGCCGACACCGGCAAGAAGCCTGAACCGTCGCCCGGCTTGAACTTCTACAATACCGGTGTGACGCTGATCACCGACAAGCCCGCTGCCGGCGTCGATTCCATCGACACCAAGGCAGGTCTCGCCAAGTGTTGGGGTTGATTTGATCGCCTGATCGGCTCATTTTCGAAAAAACCATAAGAAAAAATAGTGTGGGGCGGCTCCTGCCGCTCCACACATAAGGCGGGGAGGCCGAGTTGAGCATCGAGACAACCAAAGTCAGCGGACCACAGGAGTTCGAAAAGGCGTTGGCCGCAAGCGACGGCAGCGTCGCTTCCTTCGACACGCATTCGCGCACCCCGCTGGAAAGCATCCAGCACAGGCTCCACAAAAGCCCGGCAATGGTGCCCCTGATCATCCTCGTGCTTTCGGTGATCCTGTTCGGCGTCGTTGTCGGTGGCCGCTTCTTCTCCCCCTTCACGCTGACGCTGATCCTGCAGCAGGTGGCGATAACCGGTATGGTCGGCATCGCCCAGACGTTGGTGGTGCTGACCGCCGGCATCGACCTGTCGGTTGGTGCCATCATGGTCCTGAGTTCTGTCGTCATGGGCCAGTTTGCCATGCACTACGGTGTCCCGGCACCCGTGGCCGTCGCCGTCGGGCTGCTTGTCGGCGCGCTTTGCGGCCTGGTCAATGGCGTCCTCATTGCCAGGGTGAAACTGCCGCCCTTCATCGTGACGCTCGGCACCTGGTCGATCTACGCTGCCATCAACTTCATCTATTCGGGCAACGAGACCATCCGCAGCCAGGACCTCGAGGCAACGGCGCCATTGCTGCAATTCTTCGGCAACTCGTTCAAGGTCGGCGGCGCCGTCTTCACCTACGGCGTGCTTCTGATGCTGATCATGGCGGCGATCGCCTGGTACGTGCTCAACCAGACTGCCTGGGGTCGCCATGTCTATGCGGTGGGTGACGACCCGGAGGCAGCCGAACTGTCGGGTGTCCGTGTCGACCGGATGCTGCTCGTGGTCTACACGCTGACGGGCATCATTTGCGCCATTGCCGGCTGGGCGCTGATCGGGCGCATCGGCTCGGTCTCGCCTCAGGCCGGCCAGTTCGAGAACATCAATTCGATCACGGCCGTGGTGATCGGCGGTACCTCGCTGTTTGGCGGACGCGGCTCCATCCTCGGCACCATCTTCGGTGCTCTGATCGTCGGCGTGTTCGCACTGGGATTGCGGTTGTGGGGAACGGATCCCCAATGGACGCAATTGTCGGTCGGCGCCCTTATCATCGTCGCGGTCGGCATCGACCAATGGATCAGGAAGATCTCGGCATGACCCAGGCTCAGGAACCCATCCTCACCGCGCGCGGCCTGACCAAGCGTTACGGTCGCGTCACTGCCCTCGACAGCGCCGACTTCGATCTCTACCCCGGAGAAATCCTCGCCGTGATCGGCGACAACGGCGCCGGCAAGTCATCTCTCATCAAGGCCATTTCCGGTGCGGTGGCGCCGGATGAGGGAGAGATCCGGCTCGAGGGCAAACCGATTGCCTTCAAGTCGCCGATGGAAGCCCGCGAAGCGGGTATCGAAACCGTCTACCAGAACCTGGCTCTGTCGCCGGCACTGTCCATCGCCGACAACATGTTTCTTGGCCGCGAAATCCGCAAGCCGGGTTTCCTTGGCCGATGGCTTCGCATGCTCGACCGTCCGGTGATGGAAAAGCGCGCGCGTGACAAACTGACCGAACTCGGTCTGATGACGATCCAGAACATCAGCCAGGCGGTGGAGACGCTGTCTGGCGGCCAACGTCAGGGCGTTGCCGTGGCACGCGCCGCCGCCTTCGGCTCGAAGATGGTCATCATGGACGAGCCGACCGCGGCGCTCGGTGTCAAGGAGAGCCGCCGCGTGCTCGAACTGATCCTCGACGTCAAGAAACGCGGCCTTCCGATCGTGCTCATTTCACACAATATGCCGCATGTCTTCGAGGTCGCCGACCGTATCCACATCCATCGGCTGGGCCGTCGCCTGGCCGTCATCGACCCCAAACAATACACGATGTCCGATGCGGTAGCCTTCATGACCGGGGCCAAGGCACCGCCGGAGGTCCTGGCGGCCTGATCTTGCCAATTGCCGCAGGGGCATTCAACCCGGCAATGGTTTAAATCGATTGAAGACATGCTGCAATGCACTAAGATAGGCTGGGAGAAACTGTGAAAGCCGGTATGATCAGGCCAACTGAACGAGAGGCGATATGACATCCGCCATGACGATCGAAGCCCCCGCTCTCGACAATCCCGATCCCAGAACGCTCGCCGAAGAAGTCTTGATGTCCCTCAAATACAGGGTCGGCAAGGACACCACAGTCGCGACCCAGTACGACTGGCTGACCGCCTCGATCAAGGTCGTGCGCGACCGCATCGTCGACCACTGGATGCAGGCGACGAAAGAGGCCTACGACCAGCGGGAAAAGCGCGTCTACTACCTGTCGCTGGAGTTCCTTATCGGCCGCCTGATGCGCGACGCCTTTTCCAATCTCGGCCTGATGGAGAACATGCGCGAGGCACTGACCTCGCTCGGCGTCGACCTCGACGTGATTGCGGCGTTGGAGCCGGATGCGGCGCTCGGCAATGGCGGCCTTGGCCGGCTCGCCGCCTGCTTCATGGAAAGCATGGCCACGGTCGACATTCCCGCGCATGGCTACGGCATCCGCTACGCCAACGGCATGTTCCGCCAGGAGATACACGATGGCTGGCAGGTCGAGCTGCCCGAGACCTGGCTCGACCACGGCAACCCCTGGGAATTCGAGCGGCGCGAACGCTCCTTCGAGGTCGGCTTCGGCGGTTCGGTGGAATCCATCACCACCAAGGACGGTCGGCTCGAACGCCATGTCTGGAAGCCGACCGAGCACGTGCTCGCCGTCGCCTACGACACGCCCGTGGTCGGCTGGCGGGGAAACCGCGTCAACACGTTGCGGCTGTGGTCGGGCATGCCGGTCGATCCGATCCTGCTCGACAAGTTCAATGCCGGCGATCACATCGGCGCGCTCGCCGAAAGCAACAAGGCCGACGCTTTGTCGCGCGTGCTCTATCCCGCCGATTCCCACAAGGCCGGGCAGGAGCTCAGGCTGCGGCAGGAGTATTTCTTCTCGACCGCCTCGCTGCAGGACATCGTGCAGCGGCATCTGAGCCAGTATGGCGACCTGAAGTCACTGCCCGACAAGGCGGCGATCCACCTCAACGACACCCACCCGGCGATCGCGGTGCCTGAGCTGATGCGGCTCCTGATGGATGTCCACGGCATGGACTTCGACCTTGCCTGGGACATCACCAAGCGCACCTTCGGCTACACCAACCACACGCTGCTGCCGGAGGCGCTGGAGAGCTGGCCGGTGCCGCTGTTCGAGCGGCTTTTGCCGCGCCACATGCAGATCGTTTATGCCATCAACGCCGAGATGTTGCTCGAAGCCCGCGCGACCAACCAATTTTCGGGCGAGCAGATCAGCCGCATCTCGCTGATCCAGGAGAATGGCGACCGCCGCGTGCGCATGGGCAACCTGGCCTTTGTCGGCTCGCACTCGATCAACGGCGTCTCGGCGCTGCATACCGAGTTGATGAAGGAAACGGTCTTCGCCGATCTCCACAGGCTCTACCCTGATCGCATCAACAACAAGACCAACGGCATCACGCCGCGGCGCTGGTTGATCCAGTGCAATCCCGGGCTGACATCGCTCGCCCGCGAAACGATCGGTGACCGTTTTCTCGACGACATAGATGCCATCAAAGGGCTCGAGGCCTTTGCCGACGACAGCGCGTTTCGCGACAAATTCGCCGCCGTCAAGCGGCAGAACAAGGTGCGGCTGGCCAATCTCGTCGCCGATCGGCTCGGCATCAAGGTCGATCCCTCGGCACTGTTCGACATCCAGGTCAAGCGCATCCACGAATACAAGCGCCAGCTTCTGAACATCCTCGAGGCGATCGCGCTCTTCGACCAGATCCGCTCGCATCCCGAGCGCGACTGGATGCCACGCGTGAAATTCTTCGGCGGCAAGGCCGCGCCCAGCTATCACAACGCCAAGCTGATCATCAAACTCGCCAACGACGTCGCCAGGGTCATCAATCGCGATCCGGCCGTTCGTGGTTTGCTGAAGGTGGTGTTCGTGCCGAACTACAATGTCAGCCTGGCCGAGATCATGATGCCGGCGGCCGACCTGTCCGAGCAGATTTCGACCGCGGGCATGGAAGCGTCGGGCACTGGCAACATGAAGTTCGCGCTCAACGGCGCGCTGACCATCGGTACGCTCGATGGCGCCAATGTCGAGATCAAGGAGTGCGTCGGCGACGACAACATCTTCATCTTCGGCCTCACCACGGCAGAGGTCGCCGAGCGACGTAACAATGGCTACAACCCGCGCGGCATCATCGAGGCTTCCTCCGAACTGGCGCAGGCGGTCGCGGCCGTCTCGTCGGGCGTCTTCTCGCCCGATGATCCCAATCGCTACCGCGATCTCATCAACGGTCTCTACGACAGCGACTGGTTCATGGTCGCGGCGGATTTCGACGCCTATGCCGCTTGCCAGCGCGACGTCGATGCGGTCTGGCGCAACAGCCCCGATTGGAACGCCCGGGCAATCCGTAACGTCGCGCGCATGGGCTGGTTCTCATCCGATCGCACCATCCGCCAATACGCGAAAGAAATCTGGAACGTGCCTGTCTGATGTGATTGCATGAGACTACGAACAATGTGGTCCGGGATGTGAGTTGAGTGCCGAACTCACGTCACCGGAAGACAAAAACATGGTGCCCTGGGAGGGACACTGCCTGATGAGGAAGCCGAGCGCGACCGCTGCGACAAGCGGGCCGGACGGACTGGCGCCAGCCGGCGATGTTGCGGCGATTGTCGCCGGCACGCATGGCGATCCGTTTGCGGTGCTTGGTGTCCATGAGATCGGCAAGGGCCTGTTTGCCCGCTGCTTCGTCCCGCATGCAGAACTCGTCACCGCCTACACGCTGACCGGCATCAAGGCAGGCGAACTGTCCAGGCGAGACGATGCCGGCTTCTTCGAGGGCAAGCTGTCGATCAAGAAGCGGCAGCCGCTGCGCTATCACGCCAGGAACGCCGGCGGCGACTGGTGGCTGACCGATCCCTATTCGTTCGGCCCGGTGCTGGGGCCGATGGACGACTATTATATCGCCGAGGGGTCGCATCTCAGGCTGTTCGACAAGCTTGGCGCGCATATCATCGAGCACGAGGGCGCCACCGGGGTGCACTTCGCCGTCTGGGCTCCAAACGCTCGGCGCGTGTCGGTGGTCGGCGATTTCAACGACTGGGACGGCCGCCGGCATTCGATGCGCGACCGTCGCGACACCGGCATCTGGGAGGTGTTCATTCCCGATATCGGCGCCGGGCGACCCTACAAATACGAGATCATCGGGCCCGATGGCGTGCGGTTGCCGCTCAAGGCCGACCCGTTCGCCTTCAAGTCCGAACTGCGCCCGGCGACGGCGTCGGTGACCGCGGTGGCGCCGTCGCATTCATGGGGTGACGAGGCGCACCGCACTTTCTGGCGCAATGCCGATCCGCGCCGTGAAGCGATCTCGATCTATGAGGTCCATGCCGGCTCCTGGCAGCGTCGCGACGACGGCACGTTCCTGTCATGGGATGAATTGGCCGACCGGCTGATCCCCTATGTGGTCGAGACCGGCTTCACCCATATCGAGTTCATGCCGATCTCCGAACATCCCTATGATCCGTCCTGGGGCTATCAGACGACTGGCCTCTACGCGCCGTCGGCGCGTTTTGGCGATCCGGACGGCTTTGCCCGCTTCGTCGATGGCGCCCACCGCGCCGGCGTCGGCGTGATCCTCGACTGGGTGCCGGCGCATTTCCCTGTCGACGAGCACGGCCTGGTCCATTTCGACGGCACCGCGCTCTATGAGCATGCCGACCCGCGCAAGGGCTTTCATCCCGACTGGAACACCGCGATCTACAATTTCGGCCGTCGCGAGGTGATATCGTTCCTGGTCAACAACGCGCTGTTCTGGGCCGAAAAATACCATGTCGACGGCCTGCGCGTCGATGCGGTCGCCTCGATGCTCTACCTCGACTATTCGCGCAAGCAGGGCGAATGGATCCCCAACGAGAAGGGCGGCCGCGAGAACCTGGAGGCGGTCAGCTTCCTGCAGAAGATGAACAAGGAGCTCTACGGCCACCATCCCGGCGTCATGACCATCGCCGAGGAATCGACCTCATGGCCGAAGGTCTCGGCGCCGGTCCATGAGGGCGGGCTGGGCTTCGGCTTCAAGTGGAACATGGGCTTCATGCACGACACGCTGGAGTATTTTTCCAAGGAGCCGATTTTCCGCAAGCACCACCACAACGACCTGACCTTCGGCCTGGTCTATGCCTTCTCGGAAAATTTCGTGCTGCCGCTCTCGCATGACGAGGTCGTGCATGGCAAAGGCACGCTCTTGGGCAAGATGGCCGGCGACGACTGGCAGAAATTCGCGACCTTGCGCGCCTACTATGGTTTCATGTGGGGCTATCCCGGCAAGAAGCTCTTGTTCATGGGTCAGGAATTCGCGCAGCGCCGCGAATGGAGCGAGGCGCGCGCGCTCGACTGGAACCTGCTGGATTTCCGCCCGCATCGCGGCGTCTGGCAGACGGTGCGCGATCTCAACTATCTCTACCGTTCACGACCGGCGCTGCATGGCCGGGACTGCGAGCCGGAGGGCTTTTCCTGGCTGATCGTCGACGACAGCCAGAATTCGGTTTTTGCCTGGGCACGCAACGCGCCTGACGGCAACCCGGTGGCTGTCATCTCCAACTTCACGCCGGTGCCGCGTGACAATTATCGCGTGCCGCTGCCGAAGGCCGGCAAGTGGCGCGAGATCATCAACACCGACGCTTCCGAATATGGCGGCTCCGGCATGGGCAATGGCGGCATGGTCGTCGCCGGCGGGGAGGGGGCTGGCGTGTCGGCGACGATGCTTTTGCCGCCGCTGTCGACGATCATGCTCGAACATGTTCCAGACTGAGTAAACGGGGAGGGTAAAACATGGCAGAAACGAAACGGACCCAGCCGCTGGCTCGCGACGCGATGGCCTACGTGTTGGCTGGCGGACGTGGCAGCCGTCTCAAGGAACTGACCGACCGGCGCGCCAAGCCGGCGGTCTATTTCGGCGGCAAGACGCGCATCATCGACTTCGCGCTCTCCAACGCGCTCAACTCCGGCATTCGCCGCCTCGGCGTGGCCACGCAGTACAAGGCCCATTCGCTGATCCGCCACCTGCAGCGGGGCTGGAACTTCCTGCGGCCCGAACGAAACGAGAGTTTCGACATCCTGCCGGCGAGCCAGCGCGTGTCGGAAACGCAATGGTATGAGGGCACGGCTGACGCCGTCTACCAGAACATCGACATCATCGAGGCCTACGGGCCCGAATACATGGTCATTCTCGCCGGCGACCACATCTACAAGATGGACTATGAGATGATGCTGCGCCAGCACGTCGACGCCAATGCCGACGTCACCGTCGGCTGCCTCGAAGTGCCGCGTATGGAAGCGACCGGTTTCGGCGTCATGCATGTCGACGCCAAGGACAACATCATCGCCTTCGTAGAAAAGCCCGCTGATCCGCCGGGCATTCCCGGTAACCCTGAATTCGCCCTGGCCTCGATGGGCATCTACGTCTTCAACACCAAGTTCCTGATGGAGCAGCTGCGCCGCGACGCCGCCGAGCCGGGTTCGAGCCGCGACTTCGGCAAGGACATCATCCCCTATATCGTTGAGCACGGTAAGGCGATCGCGCACCGCTTCACCAAGTCGTGCGTGCGCTCGACCGCCGAGAACGAAGCCTACTGGCGCGATGTGGGAACGGTCGACGCCTATTGGGAAGCCAATATCGACCTGACCGACGTGACGCCGGAGCTCGACCTCTACGATCGCGACTGGCCGATCTGGACCTATGCCGAGTTGAAGCCGCCGGCAAAATTCGTCCATGACGAGGACGGCAGGCGCGGTTCGGCCGTGTCGTCGCTGGTCTCGGGCGATTGCATCGTCTCCGGCGCGTCGCTGAAGAAAAGCCTGATCTTCACCGGCGCGCGCATCAACTCCTATTCGACGTTGGAAGAGGTCGTCATGCTGCCCGACGTTCATGTCGGCCGGAACGCAAAGTTGAAGCGCGTCGTCATCGACCACGGTGTAAGGATACCGGAGGGGCTGGTGGTCGGCGAGGATCCCGTGCTCGACGCCAAGCGCTTCCGCGTCTCGGAAAAGGGCATCTGCCTGATCACGCAGGACATGATCAACAAACTGGGGCTCTAGAGAAATTCCAGGAAAAGTGTGAAACGGTTTTCCGCCCTGATTGCTTGGAAACCCGGAATTTTGCTTGGAAACGAAGAGTTGGACAGGATCGGAAAGACGCATGCAGGTTCTGTCGGTCACGCCCGAGATCTTTCCGCTGATCAAGACCGGCGGGCTTGCCGACGTGACCGGCGCGCTGCCCATCGCGCTGGCGGCCAAGGGCGTGACCATGCGCACGCTCATTCCAGGCTTTCCCGCGGTGATGGAAGCCTTCAAGAAACGTAAGGCCGTTTACCAATATCCGCTGCTGCAGGGCGGCAAGGCTTCGGTGCATGCCGTCCAACTCGCAGGGCTCGATCTTTTCGTGCTCGACGCGCCGCACCTGTTCGACCGTCCCGGCGGTCCCTACGGCAACGCCTCGGGCGCGGACTGGCCGGACAATTGGCGGCGCTTCGCGGCGCTGAGCCAAGCCGGCGCCGATATCGCCGGTGGCGCCATCTCCGGTTACCTGCCCGACATCGTCCATGCCCATGACTGGCAGTCGGCGATGACGCTTGCCTATATGCGCTACGGCAAGGCGGTCGGCACGCCGTCGATGATAACCGTGCACAATCTCGCCTTCCAGGGGCAGTTCGGCGCCGGCATTTTCGGGGAACTTGGCTTGCCGGCAGCGGCGATGGCACTTGACGGCGTCGAATATTATGGCGGCGTCGGCTTCCTCAAGGCCGGCCTGCAGGCCGCCTGGGCGATCACCACGGTGAGCCCGACCTATGCGCAGGAGATCCGCTCGCCGGAGTTCGGCATGGGCCTCGACGGTCTGATCAACATGCGCTCCAGCGATCTCTACGGCATCGTCAACGGCATCGACACCGCGATCTGGAACCCGGAAACCGACAAGCATCTGGTATCGGATTATACGGCTGGAACGCTCGAGGCGCGCGCGCCCAACAGAGCCGCCGTCGAGGAGCGGTTTGGCCTCGATCGCGACGACAGCCCGATCGTCTGCGTCGTCAGCCGACTGACCTGGCAGAAGGGCATGGACATATTGGCGACGGTGGTCGACGGCATCGTCGCGACCGGCGCGCGGCTGGCCGTACTGGGCTCAGGCGATGCCGGTCTCGAAGGCGCTCTGCTTGCCGCCGCGGCGCGCCACCGCGGCCGTATCGGCGTGGTCGTCGGCTATGACGAAGGGCTGTCGCACACCATGCAGGGCGGCTGCGATGCCATCATCATTCCATCGCGCTTCGAGCCCTGCGGACTGACGCAGCTCTACGGCCTGCGCTATGGCTGTGTGCCCGTGGTCGCCCGCACCGGCGGTCTCGCCGACACCATCATCGATGCCAATGAAGCTGCGATGGCTGCCGGCGTGGCGACCGGGTTCCAGTTTGCTCCCAACAATGGCGGCGCGATGCTGCACGCCATCCGCCGCCTGGCGGACGCCCACGCCAATCCCGCGGCTTTCGAAACCATCCAGCGCCAAGGCATGAAGAGCGATGTGTCATGGGATCGAAGCGCGGAAAAATACGTTGAACTCTATCGCCTTCTGCTTTCGAAAAGGGTTGCTTGAAGCATGATACGTACCGTCCCCACCAAACCCTATTCCGACCAGAAACCCGGCACGTCGGGCCTGCGCAAGAAGGTGCCTGTCTTCCAGCAGGAGCACTATGCCGAGAACTTCATCCAGTCGATCTTCGACGCGCTCGACGGCTTCAAGGGCAAGACCCTGGTGATCGGCGGCGATGGCCGCTATTACAACCGCGAGGTCATTCAGAAGGCCATCGCCATGGCCGCCGCCAACGGCTTCGGCAAGGTGATGGTCGGGCAGGGCGGCATATTGTCGACGCCGGCCGCCTCGCATGTCATCCGCAAATACAAGACCTTCGGCGGCATCATCCTGTCGGCCAGCCACAATCCCGGCGGCCCGCATGAGGATTTCGGCATCAAGTACAATGCCGGCAATGGCGGTCCGGCGCCGGAAAAGCTGACCGACGCCATCTTCGAAAAGACCAAGGCGATATCGAGCTTCAAGATCGCCGACATCGATACGATCGACATCGACACGATCGGCACGGTCACGGCCGCCGGCATGACGGTCGAGATCATCGATCCTGTCACCGACTATGCCGAGTTGATGGAAAGCCTCTTCGACTTCGACGCGCTGCGCAAACTGTTCAAGTCGGGCTTCCGCATGCGTTTCGACGCCATGCATGCGGTGACGGGCCCCTATGCCAAGGAGATCCTCGAACACAGGCTCGGCGCGCCCAACGGCACCTGCCGCAACTTCAAGCCGCTTCCGGATTTCGGCGGCCACCACCCGGACCCGAACCTCGTCCATGCCAAGCATCTCTATGATGAGATGATGGGACCGGACGCGCCCGATTTCGGTGCCGCTTCCGATGGCGACGGCGACCGTAACCTGATCATCGGGAAGGGCATTTTCGTCACCCCGTCCGATTCGGTGGCGATGCTGGCCGCCAACGCCCGCCTGGCGCCGGGCTATAAGGACGGGCTGAAGGGCATCGCCCGTTCGATGCCGACCAGTGGCGCGGCCGATCGCGTCGCCCACAAGCTCGGCATCGGCATCTATGAGACGCCGACCGGTTGGAAGTTCTTTGGCAATCTGCTCGATGCCGGCATGGCGACGATCTGCGGCGAGGAGAGTGCCGGGACCGGCTCCAACCATGTCCGTGAAAAGGACGGCCTATGGGCGGTGCTGTTGTGGCTCAACATCCTTGCCGCGCGCGGCGAGAGCTGCAAGCAGATCGTCACCGAGCACTGGGCGACTTATGGGCGCAACTACTATTCGCGCCACGATTATGAGGAGGTCGAGAGCGACCGGGCCAACGCGCTGGTCGACGAACTGCGCGCCAAGCTCGCTTCGCTGCCCGGCACCAGCGTGCGTGGCCTGAAGATCGCCAATGCCGACGACTTCGCCTATCACGACCCGGTCGATGGCTCGACCAGCGAGCACCAGGGCATCAGGGTGCTGTTCGAAAGCGGCTCCCGCGTCGTCTTCCGGCTTTCCGGCACCGGTACCTCGGGCGCGACGATCCGCGTCTACATCGAGCGCTACGAGCCGGACAAGGCGAGGCACGACCTTGACACGCAGGTCGCGCTCGCCGACCTCATCGCCGCCGCCGACGACATCGCCGGGATCAAGAGCCACACCGGCCGCAACAAGCCGAGCGTGATTACTTGAGGGTGCCGCTACGCGCCCATAGCTCTCGCAAAGCGCCAGGTGAGACAATGACGGGCGTAGGGCGCTATACCCCCCTCTGGCCTGCCGGCCATCTCCCCCTCAAGGGGGGAGATTGGCGGTTTCAGTGTCTCGTTCCTCCTGCTGCGTTGGCCGTTGTTGAAAGCAGTGCGGCAGTGCGATCTCCCCCCTTGAGGGGGAGATGTCCGGCAGGGCAGAGGGGGGTGTCTCGCGCTAACCTGAGCTATATTTTCCAGTGACCCAGCTTGGCGCAACCGTCACCCGCGACGGCATCCGCTTCGCCGCATGGTCTTCATCGGCCCGCCGCCTCTGGGTTTCGATCTTTGACGACCGGGGAAACCGTGAACTCGACCGGCTGGAACTGAAGCCGGAAGACGAGGGGGTCCATGCGCTCCTTGTCTCTGGCGTTGCCGCGGGCACGCGCTACGGCTTCCGTGCCGATGGCGACTATGCGCCAGAGCGGGGGCTTTGGTTCGACCCTGACAAGCTGCTGACCGATCCCTATGCTGTCGAGATCGACCGACCCTATGCCTATCACTGGCGGCTTGCAGCGCGGCGCAACGAAGGCGCCGACACCGCGCCGCTGATGCCCAAGACCGTGGCGAAGGCCTTGCCCACGGCTATGCCCATCCTGCCGCCGCTGTTTCGTCCGGGTGGCCTGATCTACGAAGTGCCGGTGCGCGCCTTCACCAAGCTGCACCCTGAGGTGCCGGAGGCGCAGCGCGGCACCGTCGCGGCGCTCGCCCACCCGGCTGTCATCGAACATCTGCAAAGGCTTGGCGTCTCAGCCGTCGAACTGATGCCGGTGACGGCGTCGATCGATGAGCGGCATCTGCCGCCGCTGGGCCTCAGCAACGCCTGGGGCTACAACCCCGTGACCTTCATGGCGCTCGACCCGCGCCTGGCGCCCGGCGGCCTTGCGGAATTGCGCGACACCGTCGCGGCGCTGCGTCAGGCCGGCATCGGCACCATTCTCGACCTCGTCTTCAACCATACGGGCGAAAGCGACAGGCTGGGGCCGACGCTGTCGCTGCGCGGCCTCGACAATCAGGCTTATTACCGGCATCAGCCGGATGGCAGGCTGGTCAACGACACCGGCACCGGCAACACGGTTGCGTGCGACCGTCCGGTCGTGCGGCAGATGGTGCTCGACACGCTTCGCCATTTTGTCCGCCACGCCGGCGTCGATGGTTTTCGCTTCGACCTGGCGCCGGTGCTGGGGCGCGTCGACGGCGCGTTCGATCCCGCATCGCCGTTGCTCGGGGCGATCGCCGGAGATCCCGTCCTGGCCGATCGCGTGCTGGTCGCCGAACCCTGGGACATCGGTCCCGACGGCTACCAGCTCGGCAATTTTCCGGCGCGCTATCTGGAATGGAACGATCGTTATCGCGACGATGTCAGGCGCTTCTGGCGTGGCGATGCCGGTGCGGTTGGACCGCTGGCGACGCGGCTTGCCGGCTCGTCCGATATTTTTGGCAGGACCGGCCAGCCAACCAGCCGCACGGTCAATTTCATCGCCGCCCATGACGGCATGACACTGGCCGACATCGTCGCCTATGAGCGAAAGCACAACGCAGCCAATGGCGAGCAGAACCGCGACGGCCACAACGACAACCTGTCCTGGAACAATGGCGTCGAAGGCGAGACCGACGATACGGCGATCACCAGGGCGCGCTTCGACGATCAGTGCGCGCTGCTTGCCACGCTTTTTGCGTCGCGCGGCACCATCATGCTCACCGCCGGCGACGAATTCGGCCGCACCCAGAAGGGTAACAACAATGCCTACGCGCAGGACAACGCCATCACCTGGCTCGACTGGGCAGGCCGCGACCAGGCGCTGGAGCAATACACCTCGGCGCTCGCGGCGCTGCGCCGAACTGTCCCGGCGTTGTCGGACACGCATTTCCTGACAGGAGAGCTGGCTGGTGCTTCAGGCGTTCCCGACGTCGCCTGGCTGACCGAAACCGGTGTGGCGCTTGCCGAGGCGGATTGGAGCGATCCCGCCCGACACCGCCTCGTCATGCTGCTGGGCGATCCCGAGGGCGGCCGCTTTGCCGTCATGGTCAACGGCGATCGCCGCCAATGCGTCTTCACCTTGCCTGCGCGCGACGGGTTCCAATGGCTGCCGGCGATGGAAACGCAGACGATTGACCTCGCGCGGCCGCTGCCGGGCCGCGGCGTCGGTTTCATGATTGAGCGTCGGACCGTAATGGGCCGCGCCGGGAAGGGTTCGTGATGGCCGACAACAATGCCGGGCAGAGGGCCGAATGGTGGCGGGGCTGCGTCATCTATCAGGTTTATCCGCGCTCCTTCCAGGACACGACCGGTGACGGCAGCGGCGATCTCAGGGGCATCACGGCGAGGCTTGCCCATATCGCCTCGCTCGGTGTCGATGCCGTCTGGCTATCACCCTTCTTCAAGTCGCCGATGGCCGACATGGGCTATGACGTATCGGACTATCGCGACGTCGATCCGATGTTCGGCACGCTGGACGATTTCGATGCGCTGGTTGCCGAGGCGCACCGGTTGGGCCTGAAGATCATCATCGATCAGGTGCTGTCGCACTCATCCGACAGGCACGAATGGTTTGTCGAAAGCCGAGCCAGCCGCGACAATCCCAAGGCAGACTGGTACGTCTGGGCCGATACGAAACCCGATGGCAACGCGCCCAACAACTGGCTGTCCGTCTTCGGCGGGCCGGCCTGGGAGTGGGATTCGACCCGCCGGCAATATTACATGCACAATTTCCTCGCCTCGCAGCCCGACCTGAATTTCCACAATCCGGATGTCCAGGATGCGCTTTTGGACACGGTGCGCTTCTGGCTGGAGCGTGGCGTCGACGGCTTCCGGCTGGATACGGTCAACTACTATGTCCATGACCGCTGGCTGCGCAGCAACCCGCCTCTGGCGTCGAGCGTCGCCGGCACCAATGGCGAGACCAACACCTATCTCTATCAGGAGCATCTGTTCGACAAGTCGCAGCCGGAAAACCTTGCCTTCCTGAGGCGCTTTAGGGCGCTGCTCGACGAGTATCAGGACCGCGCCGCTGTCGGTGAAATCGGCGATGAAGGACGCTCGCTGCAGACGCTGGCCGCCTACACGTCCGGCCGCGACAAGCTGCAGATGTGCTACACTTTCGACCTGCTCGGTCCGCAGTTTTCGGCCGCGCATGTGCGCGGCTGTGTCGAGGCTTTTGAAAGCGCGGTGGCCGATGGCTGGGTCTGCTGGGCGTTCTCGAACCATGATGTGGTGCGCCATGTCAGCCGCTGGACGCGACCGGACGGCGATTCCGACACGGTGGCCAGGTTCTCGATCCTGTTGCTGTGCAGCCTGCGCGGTTCGATCTGCCTCTACCAGGGAGAGGAACTCGGGCTCGATGAGGCGGAGCTTGCCTATGAGGATCTGCGCGATCCCGTTGGCATCCGCTTCTGGCCCGGTGCCAAGGGCAGGGATGGTTGTCGCACGCCGATGGTCTGGGAGGCTGGCGCCGACAATGCTGGTTTCTCCACTGGCAAGCCCTGGTTGCCGGTGCCGGCAAGCCATCGTGCCCGTGCGGTCGATGTGCAGAACGGCGAGGAGCAATCGGTGCTGTCCGCCTACCGGTCAGCGCTCGCCTTGCGCAAGCGGCATCCGGCGCTGGCCGGCGGTTCAATCCGCTTTCTTGACGCCGAGGGCGACGTGCTCGCCTTCATCCGCGAAGGCGGCGAGGAGAGATTGCTCTGTGTCTTCAATTTCGCCGGGGAGCAGGCGAATTGGCCGGTGCCGTCGGATATTGGAACTGTTGCGGCTGTCTTGGGCGGCACCACTAACGTTGACGACAACGCGCTCGCGCTGCCGGCGCTCGGTTGCTTCCTCGGTCGGCTCGACTGATTGCGGTTCGACCGCCCTTCAAGCGACCTGCTTGGCCGCGAAAGCTCTATTGAACGAGCACCGCCCGCCCGCAGGTCGCTCCGGTGACGCGCACGTCGGCCTGGCCGACACCGACACCCAGTGCCGAAAGCACATTGTAGAGCAGGTCGTCGACCGGCGCCGTTACGGTGTTGAGCAGGCCCACCACCGCAGGTTTGACCGTTCCGATCAGTGCGGTCGCATCGATCCCGAGACCAAGCAGATTGGCGGAAAGCGACAGGTTGTTGACCAGTGAGGTGGTGAGCGACTGCGAGATGTTGCGCGTCGAAACGGTCTTGATCGTCTTGTTGGCGATGTCGGTCGCGTTGAAGGTCAGGGTCTGCGGGCTGTTGTTGGTGATCGCGGTCGCGGCCGACCCCACCACCTGGATCGCCGGTATCAACAGCAGCTTCACATCGGCGATGTCCGCATCCGTGAAGGTCTGCGGATGGCTGAAGTCAGCGAAACCAGAGGGGTTGTTGCTGTTGGCCAGGTTCAACTGGGCAATGCCAGGGTGTGCGGCGATGGAGACGTTGATGCTGGAAGGCCCTGTCGGACAGGTGATATCGGTCAGCTTGGCTTCGGCATAGGCGACTTCCACATTGAGCGGCAGATTGACGGCGACCAGGTTGATGCCGCCGGCGAGGCCGGGCGTGCCGATGCCGACGGAGGCCGTGAGTTTGATGCGCGTCTGGGCGGTCCGTACGACAGTGCCGATGCCGCCGACCGCGAGCCAGGGCGAGGATTGCGCCGGCTCCCCAATGGCAATGCTGAGCTTGGTGGAGAGCAGCCCCGGTATGGTGGCGCCGAGATCGACCGCGGCCTGGTTGGTGCCGTTCGCGAGTACGGCCGCGGCGGTCAGCATTCCCATGGCGCTTGCGTCGATCCCAAGGCCGGACGGCTGTTGCCCGAGGCCGAGGCTGCCGACGGAACCAAGGTCGACAAGGCTGCTGAGCGGGATCTTGACGGTACCGGTCGATTTGGAGGCGATGATCTGCAACGCGACCTTGGCGGTATTGCCGAGGCCAGGAACATTGGCCATGGCGGTGGCGATCTGGCCGACGGTCGCTTTCGAGGCCAGGACGTCGGAGTAGGTGCCGGCCGTGATGTTCAGTTGTGTGGCGAGCGCACTGACGAAGGAAAGCACGCTGACATCGGCCGAAATCAGCCCATTATAGTCCATGACGCTGAGCGAGATGTTGCCGCCGAGAAGTCCGCTCAAAAGAGCGTTGAGGATGCCGCCGTTGACGCTGAGCAGTCGGGATCCGACCGAGAATGTCGCCTGCGGCGTCATACTGGCGGTGGCTTGGGTGCCGATGACCGGAGTGGGCAAAAGCGAGCTGGCGAAGTAGCGGGCGGGGATTTTCGTCAACGTGACGTGCACTGCATTATAGGGTGTCACGCCGGCCTGGAAGCGCTGGCCGACATTGGCGGTCGACGAGGCATATCGGCCTTGCGTGACCGTCACCACTGTCTTATCGACAGCCGGGGGGATAGTCTGGCCCGAAGCTTGAACGACGATACCTGGCATGCCGTTGTCGGTGAGCGTGGTGACGACCGCCGTGTTGACATTGTTGATGTTCGAGGCGGCGGTGATCGCCGCCAGGTCGACCATCGCTTGGGCTTGCCGGCGCTCGGTGTAGATTGAGGCCTCATCGATGGCCACCGCGGCCAGCGCCAGCGCGACCGGTGCGCTCAATGCCGTCATGACGGCGAAGTTCGCCTTCTTGTCGGCAAGCATATGCTGGGAAAGCCGCACCACCTTCGTGCGCCGACGCAACGGCATTCAGATACCCCCAACCCTGATCGTTGACTGGCGCGTGATCGTGGTCCCCGGCATGGCTATGCCCGGGAAGAGATTCCAGATCGGCAGGTTGCGTGCATCGTACTGGATGGACACCACGAACTGGCTCCCGTCGGCGGTGCTGTCGTTGGCCTGGTAGGTCAGCTTGCTGGCATCGACGAAGGGATAGCCGCCGGCATTGTTTGTCAGGAAGCTCGCCACGAGCGTCTGCCGCTCGGTCTGGTTCAACCCGGCGATGGCCGTCCGGGCGGCGTCTGCCGTGATCTGCTGGATTGAGTTGGCGGCGCCAAAATAGATGCCATATGCAACCATCCCGAGTAGGAGAAGGATGAAGAGCGGTGATAGCACAGCGAACTCGACTGCCGAGGTCCCCGAAGCATCTGTTCGGAACTCGCGCCATCTGACCTTGGAAACAAGCTTCTCAACCATGGTGCCGAGCATGCCAAATTTCGCATGCAGAAAGCGAAAACTCAGGGTACAACCGGCGGCTGCGCACGATTGAAAAAGCCATTTCTAATTTAGCGGTTGCTTCTGTGATTGCGGGGATTGACTTAGGGTCAATCAGTACTCGGTTGAAAAGAGCTTACCTCCTGTCTAGTCTCCTGCCACCAGCTGCCGGAGGGAACCGGCGGCACGCTCAAAGGAGCCAGGCATCGGTTCCGGGGCGTCAACACACGAAAAGGCGCGCGACGGCAGCGCCGATAGGGAGAACTTCATGCTGAAAAATATGCTGAAGGCGACAGTTTTCGCCACGACCATGGCAGTGACCGCCGGCACGTTCTACACGCCGGCATTCGCCGAAATTGTCTACAACCGAGGCACCGCTGCCGAATCCGAATCCGTCGACCCGCACAAGACCTCTACGGTCTACGAAGCCAATGTCTTGCGCGACCTGTTCCAGGGCCTCGTCATGCAGGATGAGAAGGCCAATGTCATCCCAGGCGCCGCCGAGAGCTGGACGGTATCGGATGACGGCACCGTCTACACCTTCAAGCTGCGCAAGGACGGCATGTGGTCGGATGGCAGCCCGGTGACTGCCGAGGACTTCGTCTATGCCTTCCGCAGGCTGGAGGATCCGGCCACCGGCGCCGAATATGCTTCCATGCTCTATCCCATCAAGAATGCCGAGGAGGTCAACACCAAGAAGGGCAAGCCTGAGGATATGGGCGCCAAGGCGATTGACGCAAATACGCTGGAAGTGACGCTGAAGGCGCCGACGCCCTACTTCCTGGAGATGCTGACCCACCAGGCGACCTATCCGGTCAGCAAGGCCTCCATCGAAAAGCTCGGCGCCGACTGGATCAAGCCGGGCAAGCTGGTGTCGAACGGCGCCTACACGCTGGCGGAATGGGTCCCTAACGACCACATGAAGCTGGTCAAGAATCCGAAATTCTGGGACGCGGGCAGCGTCAAGATCGACGTCGTCAACTACATTCCGACCGAAGACCGTTCTTCGGCGATGAAGCGCTTCGAGGCTGGCGAACTCGACAGCTACGACGATCTGCCGACCGAACAGCTCGCCGACTTGAAAACCAAGTTCGGCGACCAGATCCATGTCGGGCCGTATCTCGGCACCTACTATTATGCGATCAAGACCGACAAGGCGCCGTGGAACAACCCCGAGCTGCGCAACGCCATCTCGATGGCGATCGACCGTGACTTCATCGCCGAAAAGGTCTGGCAGAATTCGATGCTGCCCGGCTATTCGATGGTGCCTCCCGGCATTGAGGGCTACACGCCGGCAATGGCCAAATATGCCGACATGCCCCAGATCGATCGTGAGGACGCGGCCAAGAAAATCCTCGAGAAGCTCGGCTATACGCCCGAACATCCGCTGAAGATGGAGATCCGCTACAACACCTCGGAGAACCACAAGAACACTGCCGTCGCCATTCAGGAGCAGTTGAAGCCCCTCGGCGTCGACGTCACCTTGCTCAACACCGACACCAAGACCCACTATTCCTTCCTGGAGCAGAAGGGCGATTACGACGTGGCGCGCGCCGCCTGGATCGCCGACTACAAGGATCCGGAAACCTTCCTCGGCATCTCGCGCAAGGCGAGCGGCAACAACTATTCGAGCTACAACAGCCCGCAATACGAGGCTGCCATGGACAAGGCAGCCGCTGCCGGCGGCAAGCCTGAAGAACGCATGAAGGATCTCGCTGAAGCCGAGCGCATCCTGGTCGACGACGTCGGCCAGATTCCGCTGCTCTACTATAGCTACCACGACATCGTTTCCACGAAGCTGCACGGCTTTGTCGACAATGTGATGGACGTTCACCCGTCCCGCTTCATCAGCAAGGACTGACCTCCCAGGCAAACCCGCCGCGCCCTTGAGTGGCGCGGCGGTGCTGGTTTGCCATCGCATCGGCCCGGGAACCGGAATCGCTTTTCGGAAAGTTCGGTGCGTAGATTTGAAAGCCGGAGTACAATCGTCCCGTTGGACGGATGTGTTCCGGATCAAGCGGGGCACCGATGCTGCGATATGTATTCCGGCGGCTCTTGACCGCCATTCCGACGCTGTTCGTTATCGTGACGATGGCGTTCTTTCTGATGCGGGTTGCGCCGGGCGGGCCATTCAACCAGGAGCGGGGACTGAGCCCCGAGATCAGGGCTAACCTTGAAGCCCAGTATGGTCTCAACGACCCGCTCTGGCTGCAATATGCGCATTATCTCGGCAATCTGCTGCGCGGTAATTTCGGCCCGAGCTACAACATGCCGGACTTCACCGTCACCGAATTGTTTGCCAAGGGCCTGCCCATTTCCGTCCAGCTCGGTGCTTCGGCGCTGATCCTGGCGCTGCTGCTCGGCAGCCTGCTCGGTACCATTGCCGCGCTCAACCAGAACAAGCTTGGCGACTATGCGGTGATTGCGCTGGCGACAGCCGGCAGCACCATTCCGACCTTCGTCATCGCGCCGGTGGTCCAGCTCCTGTTCGGGCTGACCTGGAAGCTGTTGCCGATCGGCGGGTGGGGCGATGGCGCCTTCATCAACAAGGTCGGCCCGGTGCTGACGCTTGCCTTGCCGCAGATTGCCATCGTTGCCCGCCTCATGCGCGGTTCGATGATTGAATCGCTGCGGTCCCACCATATCCGAACCGCCCGCGCGCTCGGCCTTTCCGACTGGTCGGTTGTGGTCAAGCACGCGCTGCGCGGTGCCATCCTGCCGATCGTCTCCTTCACCGGTCCGGCGGCGGCAGCGCTGCTGACCGGCTCGGTCATTGTCGAGACCATCTTCTCCATTCCCGGCGTCGGCCGTTATTTCGTCGATGCCGCGCTCAACCGCGACTACACGCTGGTGATGGGGACGGTGGTGGTGATCGCCATCTTCACCATCGTCTTCAACCTGATCGTCGATGTCATGTACGCGGTCGTCGACCCAAGGGTGCGCTATGACTGACATCGCAGCCACAGCTCCCGTCGTGGTCGGCCGCTCGCTCTGGGGCGATGCCTGGGCGCGCCTGAAGGCCAATCGCGCCGCCATGCTCAGCCTCTACTACCTCGTTTTTATCGCCGCCATCAGCGTGTTCGGCCCTTGGTTCGTGCCGCACCAGTATACGACCATCTATGCCGACTATGTGCGCACGCCGCCGAGTCTTACGGCCTACCCGAAGGCCGATATGATCGAGACGGCCCTCAACGACGCGATCAAGCGCATGCGGGTCGACATCAAGGAATGGAAGCAGGATGGGGAGCGCGTCACGGTCACCGTCACCTCCACCAAGCCGATCGATGATCGCAACATCCGCTACCTCGACCGCTCCGATGCCTTCGACGACACAAAGATCGAGAGCAAGTCGCCCGACGGGCTCGAAGTGGTGATGAGCACGTCGGTGAAGCAGCAATATTTCCTGTTCGGCACCGACAATACCGGCCGCGATCTTCTCTCGCGCACACTGATGGCCGGCCGCATATCGCTGGCCATCGGCCTGCTTGCTGGTGTCGTGGCGGTGGTGATCGGGGTGGTTTACGGCGCCACGGCCGGCTTTGCAGGGGGCAAGGTCGACGAGGTCATGATGCGCATCGTCGACGTGCTCTATTCCTTGCCATTCATTTTCTTCGTCATCATGCTGGTCGTGTTCTTCGGTCGCAATTTCGTGCTGATGTTCCTGGCGGTCGGTGCGGTGCTGTGGCTCGATATGGCACGCATCGTGCGTGGCCAGGCATTGTCGATCCGACGTCAGGAATATGTCCAGGCGGCGGAGGCGATGGGCGTCGGCCACCGCGGCATCCTGCTACGCCATGTCATCCCCAATCTGCTTGGTCCGGTGGTGATCTACATGACGCTGCTGGTGCCACAGGTCATTATCCTGGAAAGCTTCCTGTCATTCCTCGGCCTTGGCATCCAGGAGCCGATGACCAGCTGGGGCGTGCTGATCTCGGTCGGTGCCAAGAACATCGGCACCGCCAACTGGCTGCTCATGTTCCCCGCCTTCTTCCTCGTCTCGACGCTGTTCGCCCTGAATTTCGTCGGCGACGGCCTGCGCGACGCGCTCGACCCAAGGGATCGATAAAGATGGGGATCGCTGAGATGGCCGCTCCTGAAACGATCCTCAGCGTCAAGGACCTGCGCGTCCGCTTTCGCACGCTGGATGGCGCCGTCGAGGCGGTGAAGGGCATCAACATTCATGTCAACGCGGGTGAGACCGTTGCCGTGGTCGGCGAATCCGGCTCCGGGAAAAGCCAGACCATGATGGCGGCGATGAGCTTGCTGGCCTCCAATGGCGAGGCGTCAGGCAGTGTCGACTATCGCGGACGCAACCTGCTGACACTGAGCAAATCCGAGCTGAACAAGGTCAGGGGCCGCAAGATCAGCATGATCTTCCAGGAGCCGATGACCTCGCTCGATCCGCTCTATTCGATCGGCAACCAGCTGATCGAGCCGATCCGGCGGCATCGGGGCCTGAATGCCGCGGAGGCGCATGAGGAGGCGCTGAAGCTGCTGCGGCTGGTGCATATTCCGGATCCCGAGCGGCGGATGAAATCCTATCCGCACGAAATGTCCGGTGGTCAGCGCCAGCGCGTGATGATCGCCATGGCGCTCGCCAACGACCCCGACATATTGATCGCCGACGAGCCGACGACGGCCCTCGACGTGACCATCCAGGCACAGATACTGATGCTTCTGGCCGAGTTGCAGCGCAAGCTTGGCATGGCGATCGTCTTCATCACCCATGACCTTGGCATCGTCCGGCGCTTCGCCGACCGGGTCTATGTCATGCGCCAGGGCGAGGTTGTCGAGGAAGGCGAGGCGGAGGCGATCTTCGTCAACCCGCAGCATGCCTATACCAAGATGCTGCTGGCGGCCGAACCGACAGGCACCAAGGCGCCTCCGCCCGCCAATGCGCCGGTGGTCCTTGAAGGCAGGAATGTCGAGGTCACATTCAAGATCGGCGGCGGGTTTCTGGCTGGTGAACCGCTGATGCTGCGTGCGGTCGACCACATTTCGATCCGGCTGCAACGCAACCAGACCATCGGCATCGTCGGTGAATCCGGCTCGGGCAAATCGACGCTCGGCCGCGCCTTGCTGCGGCTGCTGCCGAGCGATGGTTTGATCCGTTTTGGCGATCGCGACATTTCCACCGCCGACAGGCAGGCGATGCGGCCGCTGCGGCGTCAGATGCAACTCGTTTTCCAGGATCCATTCGGCTCGCTATCGCCGCGCATGACGGTCGGCCAGGTCATTACCGAAGGGCTGCTGGTGCATGAGCCGAACCTTTCGGGCAAACAGCGCGACCAGCGCGCGGTCGAGGCCTTGCGCGAGGTCGGCCTCGATCCGAACGCCCGCAACCGCTACCCGCATGAATTCTCTGGCGGGCAGCGGCAACGCATCGCCATTGCCCGCGCCATGATCCTGAAGCCCAAAATGGTCGTACTGGATGAACCGACCTCGGCGCTCGATCGCTCGGTGCAGAAACAGATCGTCGAACTATTGCGCAAGCTGCAGGCGGACCATGAACTGTCCTACCTGTTCATCAGCCACGATCTCGCCGTGGTGCGCGCCATGGCCGACTACATCATCGTCATGAAGCAAGGCAAGATCGTCGAAGAAGGGCCGACCGAGGCGATCTTCGGCAATCCGCAAGCGCCCTACACGCAGACGCTGATGAACGCCGCGATTGATGTCACACGGTTCCGGTTGAGTGCGTGAGACTTCGCGCCAGGTGAAGGCAATCATCACGGCTGTGCGCTCAGCCAGCTGACCTATGGCACCTGCGCGCCCGCGCAGCGACAATGGCATCATGTTGCTGCTTCAGCCGTTCGATCCTGGCCGTCTCGCGGTTGGCGATCGCCGTCTTCACGCGCGAGCCACCCAAAAGCCAGCGTGGGACACTGCTGTTGGCGACCTTGCCGCGCGTGATCGCGGTTTGCGAGATCGCGCTGGCGGTGCTTCCCAGCGCGCTGTTGAGTTCGGTGCAGCTCATGCTGTCGTATTTCGCTGGGTTGCCGGTCCCGCCGATCGACGAGCAGCCAGTAGCAAGAAGCACCGCAACCAAAACAGTCGGTGCCGATGCTGCCGTTGAAGCCAAGTTCATGTCCGCATCCGGCTCGCCGTCTTACCGGCCCCTCATATCCATCGAACTACCTAGGGCCGATGCCCATTTCGTCAAAGCTCTGCGCCCCGCCAGGCATGGTTGCCGTCCGCTCCGGCCGTGATATGTGAACCGTCGACCCACGGTGGCTACCGGGCCGATGCATCAATTTTTTTGGAGATTCTCATGCCGCCTCGGCGACGAAGCTGTCCAGGGGCGCGCAACCGCCGAGCACGGCCTGGGCGATGTCGGTCTCGGTTTCATCGACATGCGCCGTCACCAAAACAATCCCCTCGGCTGCGCTCCGATCATCCGGCCTTTTGGCAGTCGGGACGAATGCTCCAAGCAGCGCGCCAGCGCCACCGCCGCAGAGCGCGCCAATCATTGCAGTTGCAGATAATCCGGCCGGAAGCGAACTGACGCCGTAGACGGCGACAGCACTCAGGCAAGCCAGCACCCCGGCGACAGCGCCAAGGATGACGGCCGGCGTCCTTAGGATCCCGATCTCGTCGTGGTAGGGGCCGATAATGGCAATGCGTACGCAAGGAATGCCCGCCGCCACCAGATCGCCGGCGACCCGTGCCGCTTCGCCATGGGAATCAAAAAGCCTGCTGATTGTCTGCATGGTCTCAGGGCGTTCCCTTATCGGCCAGCGTGTCGGTAACGAAAGAAGCCGCAATCAGATCGTCGCCATCGATCCGGCCGTGGCCGTCCTCGATCACGGCTGCGACCTTCTGGAAGGTCCTCATTTCACCTTCGGTAATCCGGGCCTCCCGCATCCTGTTTCTGAGCCCGGCCACGCGCATTCCCAAGGTATGGGATCTCGCAGTCTCACGGTTCGACATGTTCATCCAATTCCGC
Source organism: Mesorhizobium sp. B2-4-12 (assembly GCF_006441575.1). Taxonomy (NCBI): domain Bacteria; kingdom Pseudomonadati; phylum Pseudomonadota; class Alphaproteobacteria; order Hyphomicrobiales; family Phyllobacteriaceae; genus Mesorhizobium; species Mesorhizobium sp. B2-4-12. The sequence goes on along the minus strand of NZ_VFVC01000018.1, from coordinate 11,918 downwards.
TCTTCTGATCGTGTGATCGTGTCCGCGCCCACCAACGAACTGGGACGGAGTGCAAATGTTCCCGGGGCTGGGCTTCGGTCGGTTGGTAGCAGGACCTAAGTCTGACCGCAAAACCCTATGGCCCCGTCAGGCGCACCGCCCGGAACAGCCACCGGTTGCCCTCGTTGTCCGCTGCAGAATCGTCGGAGGAAGCTGATCAGAAAAGTGTTGGCGCGTTGTTGCTCGCACCGGTCTTCGCAATGGCCATCACCGCCATGGTGATTGGCATAGTCCTCGGCTGACCGTCCAGGCACAGCTCCGCACCCGAGGGCGACGAAAGCTGGCGAAATGCGACAGAAGTGCTGCCATTGCCGCTTGCAGGAATGAAGTGTGGCGGCTATAAGCCCGCGGTCTGGTCACGGAGTGTAGCGCAGTCTGGTAGCGCACCTCGTTCGGGACGAGGGGGTCGCAGGTTCAAATCCTGCCACTCCGACCAGAAAGAACAAGCACTTAGGCATCCCGAGACTGCCTACCCCACAGAAAAAACGGAAAGGCATCTAGGCCGCTTGATGCAGCCTGGCAAGCGCACAATTGTTGAAGTGGCTTGCTAGCCTATAGGTGGGCTTCTTCGGAACCTCCATTAAGCCACATCAACGGCAGACGGTGCCTGCTTCTTCAGCGCCGCTACGGCTGCGAGAACGTTTATTCCGATTTCGCTAAATGATGATGTATAGGGGCATGCCAACCATGACTATGAGGTGATCGTCCAAGAAATCCAATCCTGGCGAAGCGCTGAGTATCGGAGAAGCCTCAAAGGCAATTGGCACATACTTTAGTCGTCGACGGGCCCCGCGCCGCCCCATCGCTCCGCTTCCGCCCCGGGTGAAACTGTAGCCCGCCAATCCGCCTATGATGCGGTGGGCGGCTCTCCGCCCCTTGCCTATAGGCGCGGGGTAGAGCTGGAGCGGAGGTGCCGTGGGCGTTGCTACGACACATCATCGATCTCGATCGACTTAGAAAATCGTCTTCGATGGGAGCTACACCGGCAAGCTCGCTGATCTCAAACGTGCGGACGGCTCTCAGCATCACCGGCATAGGAGCCAAAATCTGACGGCCTCCTTCCGAGCTGCTCTCCTGCAACACTAAGGTATCGCCAACACCATCGTGCAATAGATTTGATGAAGCGACCGGCTGATGTTTGTGGCCAAGCATGTAGTGAACGCGGAAGGGTGTTCAGGTCAATCAAGGCCGGAAAGCCGCTCTCGACCTGAGCGACCGCCTCACTCCCGGAGCGCATCGCGGCTGGCCACAGCCCGACAGGATCAGGCTTTGCGGGGCAGTGGGCTAGCTATGAACTTCGATCGAACTATTGGCGAGATTGCGGAATCCAAATCAACTCAACCGATGCCGCAAGGGCGCCGGATAAGCCAATTCATCAGCAGAATGAACCAAACGCTAGGAGGATACTTATGAGCACGTCCGCAACACCGATGACTTCGTCCGCCAGCGTCTACGTTACCTCCGCGTTCTGGGAGCGCATGTGGCGCACGAGCGGCATTCAGTCCGTCGGCCTCTTCATCATCGCTTATGCGATCTATGGGCACCAGCCGCAGGTCGCCGCGTCGACCGATACACTCGTCTCATTCTACGATGGGGATCGCACATGGATCCTGATCGCTGCGATCTTCTCGGGCTTGGCCGTACTCAATCTTCTATGGTTCGCGGCAGCGTTGAGGAATACCTTGGCGGATGCGGGACAAGATGGCTGGGGCGCAGCAGCAACCGCCGCCAGCGCAACGCTCGGAGCACTGTTGCTGCTCCAGGTAACGGTGGGTGCATCACTCGCTTACTCGATCGCCGGTTCGCCAGATCGAGCACTCGTATCCGGACTGAACGGATTCTCTTGGGCTCTCGGCGTGCTGACTTCATTCCCACGTGCGATGTTGATCATGTCTGGTGCGTTCGGCCTTTGGCGGGCCAGGCTGATTTCCAATGCGCTCTTTGCAACCGGTGTAGCAGCTGTCGTGCTCGGGTTACTGGGCGGCACCACCTGGTTGAGCGACGGAATCTGGGCTCCCGACGGCGCATATTCGCGGTACGTTTCTCCCATCCTCCTTTTCGCATGGGTTCTTGTCGTGAGCCGGGTTCTCTTGAGCCGAGCACCCGCGACGCGTGTCGGGTGGTAATCAGGATTCAGCCACACTCGGGTATCAGTCAGCTCGGTGCAGTGGGATCGGGCGCTACGATCCCGAACATTTTCTTCGCCCCCTATTACCTGGACGACCGAAAGCGACGAATCTCAATCGCGCGTGTCGATGACCGCCTCTACGCGTTCGACGACCTTTGCACATGCGCCCACGAATGCATGCCCGCTCTCGGGTGGGTCACTTGGCCGGGGCTGGCGATCATGTGCCAGTGCCACGGGTCCCGGTTTGACATCACGACTGGAGCCGTCATCCACGGCCCGGCGACCAGGCCGCTAAATGTTTATGACGTGCGGGAAGTCGAAGGCGGCATTCAAATTCACCAGTCAATGAGGATCGTCGCCACAAGACCAGCACGACCGCTGTTGCGGTCGAACAATGAGCCGATTTTTCTTTGAACCTGAGGTAAGCCAGATGACGAAACATACACATGACACTCCGATCCTCGTGACCGGAGCAGCCGGCGCTGTTGGCGGCATCGGCCGCAACCTCACCGAACTCCTGCTCGCGAGAAGGCACAAGGTGCGCGCCTTGGTTCGGCGTGAGGACGAGCGCGCCGAAGCGCTTCGGCGGCTTGGCGCCGAGGTCGTACAAGGCGATCTGACGGACCTTGCCTCGATGCACCGCGCCATCGAAGGTTGCCAGCGCATCTATTTTGGAATGTCTACCTCGGCGGCCTACCTGGAAGCCACGGTCAACACCGCCGCAGTGGCGCGCCACCACGGCGTCGAGGCCTTTGTGAACATGTCACAAATGACGGTCTCGCAGATGGGCATCAACGAGACCACTGACAGCCCGCAGCACAAGCTGCACTGGCTGTCGGAGCAGGCCCTGTCCTGGTCTGGGCTGCCGGTCGTCACCGTACGGCCGACGGTCTTCCTCGAGGGCTTCTTTCTTCAACTCGTTGCCCCCGGCGTGAAAGCCTCCGACGCGTTGGCGCTGCCCCTGGGGAGCGGCAAGACCTCACCGATTTCAGCAGTCGACGTAGCGCGTGCGGTCGCGGCGATCCTCGACGAACCCGCACCGCATATCGGACAGATCTATGATCTGACAGGGTCGGAATCGGCCGATCTGGACCACTATGCGCGCGTGTTCTCCGAAGCGCTCGGCAGGCCGATCGCATATCGGGACGTCCCACTCCCGGCGTGGAGCGAGGGCCTTCGGCAGGCGAAGTATCCAGAGCACGTAGTCCGCCATCTCTCCGCCATGGCCGAGTTGACCAAGCAGGGGCGTTATGACCGCATGACGGACACTCTGCGCAAACTTACCGGCGAAGCACCGACGAATATGCGTGACTTCGTGACGCTCCACGCCCCTGAGTTCAAGCAGCGCGAACCGGAGCATTCGTAGGGGTTGGCTATCATTTCCCGGCGCAAGAATCGGCCGGACACGCAAATTACTCGCCTGAGCGACGTCAAACATGAAGACGAAACAGGATAACCCGATCCTCGTGAAATTCGTCCACACCGCCTGGACAAAGGAACATCATGGTTGAGCAGCGTGACATTAGATTTCCGGTAGAAGGCGGGGACTTCCTACGTGGCTGGCTCTTCTTGCCGCCAAAGGGAGCGGGGCCATTGCCCGCGATCTCCATGGCTCACGGCTATGCGGGGATCAAGGAGCATGGGCTTGCGCGGTTCGCCCAGGCCTTCGCAGAGGCAGGCTTCGTCGTACTTGTCCATGACCACCGTAATTTCGGGGCGAGCGATGGTGCCATTCGTCACGACATCGATCCCTGGCGCCAGATTGCCGACTGGCGGCGCGCGATCTCTTTTCTGGAATCGTTGCCGGAAATCGATGCGGCGAGGATCGGGATTTGGGGCACCAGCTACGCCGGTGGCCATGTGCTGGTGCTAGGAGCGACCGACCGGCGCGTTCGGGCTATTGTCTCCCAGGTGCCAACCATCAGCGGCTACGAACAAGGGCTGCGCCGTGTAGCGCCAGATATGGTTGCCGCGTTGGAGCGCCTGTTTGACGAAGACGAGCGTGCACAGCTTCGCGGCGAGCAGCCGCGGCGCCAGCAAGTGGTCAATGCAGACCCGTCGATTCCGGCATCCTATCGGGCCGGCGACGCGATCGCATTCTATCTCCAGCCGTTGCCGCCGGGCGCCTGGAAGAACGAGGTCACCGTCAGATCAGGCCGCCTCGCGAGAATGTACGAACCCGGGCATTGGATCGCCTGCGTCTCGCCGACACCATTACTGATGATAGTCGCTCTGGCTGACAACATTACCCTGACAGACATTCAGTTGCGTGCCTATGAGCAGGCGCTGGAGCCCAAGAAGCTCGTGACCGTTCAAGGTGGGCACTTTGATCCTTACCTGGAGCAGTTCCCAAATGCCTGCGCCGCCGCCCTAGCGTGGTTCAGTCAGCATCTGGCCCCTGCCAAATCATGAATAGTGCCGCCTCTAAACCGAAAGGGCAAACCGGTGTCGAAACCTCTCCAATGGAAGCTGTTCATTCAGAAGCGCGCGAGCGCAACCCAAGGTGTCCCGCCCGGCAAGGATAACCTCAAGTGGGTGGCTAATACGACCACGTTGATCTTTGGCGAGCGAGAGGCCTTGCTGGTCGATACGTTTCTGTCCGATGCCCAGACGGCTGAGTTGGCCGACTCGATCAACGCCACTGGCAGGCGCTTATCTGCCATTTACATCACTCATGCTCATCCAGATCATTTCTTCGGTCTGAAACTTCTACGCGATCGGTTTCCGGAGGCGCGGGCAATCGCGTTGCCGCAAGTGGTGGAAACTATGCACAAGACGCTCACAGCCGACTCAGTCGAAAACTGGCGGACCCGATTCCCGGGACAGGTCCCCGCCAGTCTTGTGGCCGCCGAGCCACTCGAAGGTGGCACTTTCACCCTCGAAGGGAACGAGATCATCGCGGTCGACATAGGGCACACGGATACTGATCACACGACTTGCCTTTATGTGCCATCGATCAGCCTTGTGGTCGCCGGTGACGCTATATACAACGAAACGCATCCCTATCTAGTCGAGTCCGACGGACAAGGCCTTGCTGATTGGCTCGCAGCCATCGACAAGGTCGAATCGCTGAATCCGCAGGCTGTCGTCGTCGGCCACGGTCCACTCGATCCAGATAACTCGCCGCGGCACATTCAACAAACGCGCCGCTATATCCAAGACTTCATTCGGCTTGACGACGAGACTGCAACGGCACGCGAACTCTACGACCGCATGCTTGCGCTGTACCCGGACCGCATCAATCCAGGATCACTTTGGGGGAGCGCCAACGCGGCCAAACCCCGGAGCAATTGAAGGGCAATGAAAAACCGTTGCTTGGTTTCGTTCTCAACACCATCGACAAACATGTCGAAGGGCTTTTGAAAACCCGGTCAGGGCCATTGAGGCTCGACACGGCTACGCATGCGGCGCGAACAACTCCGAGAGCCGGCCGCCGCACAGCATCAGCTCCGGCGACCGATTTTATCCCAGGAGGCGGCTATGAACTTTGAATTTGAGTTTACGCTCTCTGTCCCGCTTAACGCTCCGATAGACATTGGTCCTGGTCCGTTCGGAATGCGAAGATACTTCGAGATCAGTGACGGCACCATTGTGGGCAAGAAGCTAAATGGGAAGATTTTACCTGGCGGTGGAGATTGGGCTCTAATTGGCCCAGACGGGTTCTTCCGTCTCGACGTGCGCACTCAGTTGGTCACCAACGACGGCGCTTTCATCTATTTGTATTACCCCGGTTTGATCGAACTTAACGAGACGGTCACTCGGGCACTGGCGACAGGCGGCAGTACCGAATACGGCGACCATTATCTGCGAAGCACACCGCGATTTGAAACGGGCGATCCGCGATACGCGTGGCTCAATCAGAGCCTTTTCGTAGCAGAGGGGCGGTTGAGTGCTGGTGCCCTTGAGTACAAGATCTATCGCGTGGCCTAGTTTGTGGTGCATCTCGCCAATGTCTGCCGTGATCCCCCGGTCCGGGGCTGCTGTCGAATATGCCTTGTAGTAGCGCCGCTTTGAGTAAAAGCTTACGCTACGCCGATCGCACTCGCTGGCAACGTGAACTGAAAGATCACACCTTGGGGCTCTGCGGTAACTAGGCCGAACTGCAAGCCGCGATTCTTCGAGTGGGACCTCCAGCTTCGACCGCAAAGGTGGCGCCCACCTTATTTCCTTGGTGAAAACAAGGGCTAAGAGGTCTTGCTTCGCCGCTAACATCGGCTGGCCTGCTGTTCTTCATCACCTGCGCGGCATGCCACCCAAAGTCGCCTCGGCTTTTGCGAGAAGGACAAAGGCGGCGTAGCACCGCTCAATACGGGCTCGCCACATCTCCCATTTCGACATAGACAGCCTTCAGCTGCGAATAAAGCGCCAGTGCCGCCAGCGAGTTCTCGCGGCCGATGCCGGACTGCTTGAAGCCGCCGAAAGGAATTTCCACCGGCGTCAGATTGTAGGCATTGATCCAGCAGGTGCCGGCCTGAAGCTCGGCGATGACGCGATGGGCGCGCGGCAGGTCGCGCGTGAACACGCCCGCGGCGAGGCCGAATTCGGTGTCGTTGGCACGGTCGATCACCTCGTCCTCGCCATCGAATTTCAGCACGCTCATCACAGGCCCGAAGATTTCCTCGCGCGCGATGCGCATCGTGTCGGTGACACCCGTAAATACCGTCGGCTCGACAAAGAAGCCGCCCTGGAAGCCTTGCAAGGAAGGCACGTTGCCGCCGCAGGCGAGTGTTGCGCCGTCCTGCTTGCCGGCCTCGATATAGCCGACCACCTTCTCATGCTGCGCCCTGGATACCAGCGGACCCATCTGGGTCTCGGGGTCGAGCGGATCGCCGATACGAATCTTCTTCGTCCGCTCGACCAATCGTTCGACGAAGCGGTCATGAATGCCGCTTTGCACGAAGACTCGCGTGCCGTTGGAGCAGATCTGGCCGGTCGAATAGAAATTGCCGAGCATGGCGCCGCCGATGGCGTTCTCGATGTCGGCGTCGTCGAAGACGATCAGCGGCGACTTCCCCCCAAGCTCCATCGTCGCGTGCTTCATCTTCGAACCGGCTGATGACAACACCTTTCGGCCGGTCGGCACCGAGCCCGTCACCGAGACCTTGGCGACGATATCGTGGCCGACGAGCCCGGCGCCGACGTCGCCATAGCCCTGCACCACATTGAACAGCCCATCGGGCAGGCCGGCCTCGCTGTAGATCTCGGCCAGCGCCAACGCCGAAAGAGGGGTGTTCTCCGACGGCTTGAACACCATGGCGTTGCCCATGGCCAGCGCCGGCGCCGATTTCCAGCCGGCGATCTGGATCGGGTAGTTCCAGGCGCCGATGCCGACGCAGACGCCGAGCGCCTCGCGCCGCGTATAGGCAAAGGGACCGCCAAGATCGACGGCCTCACCATTATAGGCGGCGACCGCGCCGCCGAAATATTCAAGGCAGTCCGCCGCCGAAGGCGCGTCCGCCACAAGCGTCTCCTGGATCGCCTTCCCGGTGTCCAACGTTTCGATGCGGGCGAGATCTGCGTTGCGGGCGCGCAAAATGTCGGCGGCGCGGCGCAGGATGCGGCCGCGCTCGACCGGCTTCAGCCGCGCCCAGGCCGGCTGTGCGGCCCGTGCGGCCTCGATCGCAAGTTCCAGCACGTTCGGCGTCGCCGAACGCAGCATCGCGATGGTCTCGCCCGTTGCCGGATAGATGACCGGCAACGGCGCGCCCTGCTCGTCGTCGATATAGCGTCCGTTGACATAGTGCGATGCCGTGGGCTGGGCGCGCATGGGAGTCTCCACATTGTCTTCGCCGCAGCGCCGCGCGTCCTCCTGGACGCGCAAAGGACGCTGCAGCACCTTATTTCTGCGCATGAACTTTCCAGAAATCGAATCCGATTTCGGGATCATGCGCCGGAGGAATGTCCCGGGATCATGCTCTATCTGTCCGACACCTGCCAGCGCGGATTGATCCATGGCTCCTGGTTGGAGGGCGCCAGCGGCGTGCGGCCGAGAATGTGGTCGGAGGCCTTCTCGCCGGTCATGATCGACGGCGCGTTGAGGTTGCCGTTGGTGACACGCGGGAAGATCGAGGAATCGGCGACGCGCAAGCCCTCGACACCGATGACCCGGCATTCCGGATCGACGACACTCATTGCGTCGTCGGCTCGCCCCATCTTGCAGGTGCCGCACGGGTGATAGGCGCTCTCGGCATGGTCGCGGATGAAGACATCGAGTTCGTCGTCCGACTGCACATGGCTGCCCGGCGAGATTTCCTCACCGCGATAGGCGTCGAACGCCGACTGGCCGAAGATCTGTCGCGTCAGCCGGATGCAGTGACGGAACTCCGCCCAGTCGTCCGGGTGCGACATGTAGTTGAAGTGGATCACCGGCTTCGATTTTGGATCCGGCGAGCGCAGCGTCACCGAGCCGCGTGATTTCGACCGCATTGGTCCGACATGGGCCTGGAAGCCATGCGACTTCGCCGCCGCCTTGCCGTCGTAACGAACCGCCGCCGGGATGAAGTGGTACTGGATATCGGGGTAGTCGACGCCGGCGCGCGAGCGCACGAATGCCGCCGCCTCGAAATGGTTGGTGGCGCCGAGGCCTGATTTGAAGAACAGCCACTGCGCCCCGATCATCGCCTTGGAGAACGGGTTGAGCACCGAATTCAGCGTGATCGGCTTGGTCGATTCCTGCTGGATGTAGAGCTCCAGATGATCCTGCAGGTTGCGGCCGACGCCGGGCCGGTCGGCCACGACGGCAATGCCGTTTTCGCGTAGATGCTCGGCCGGGCCGATGCCGGACAGCATCAGGATCTTGGGCGAGTTGATCGACGAGGCGGCGACGATCACCTCACGTCGCGCCTTAACGACCTGAATCTGCTTGTGAGCCTCGATCTCGACGCCGATGGCGCGTTGATTCTCGATGATCACCCGCCGGGCAAAACCTTTGACCAGACTCACGTTTTTACGCCTGAGCGCCGGCTTCAGATAGGCTGATGCCGCCGACCAGCGCCGACCGCCCAGAATGGTCTGCTCCATCGCGCCGAAGCCTTCCTGCTTGGCACCATTATAGTCGTCGGTCAGTTCGAACCCGGCCTGACGGCCCGCCTCGACGAAGGCACCATAGAGCGGATTGCGCCGCGAGCCGCGCTGCACATGCAGCGGCCCACCATGTCCGCGCCAGCCGTCCTCGCCTCCGTCGGAATCTTCCATGCGCTTGAAATAGGGAAGCACGTCGGCAAAGCCCCAGCCGGCCGCCCCCTGTTCGGCCCAATGATCGAAGTCGCGGGCATGGCCGCGCACATAGACCATTCCGTTGATAGAGGACGAACCGCCGATCACCTTGCCGCGCGGCGTCGCCAGCACACGGCCGCCGAGATGGGATTCAGGTTCGCTGGCGAAGCCCCAGTCATAGAGGCTCATGTTGAGCGGGATCGACAGCGCCGACGGCATCTGGATCAGCGGCCCGATATCGCTGCCGCCGAATTCGATGACGATGACCGAATGCTTGCCGTCTTCCGACAGGCGATAGGCCATGGCCGAGCCGGCGGAGCCGGAGCCGATGATGACGAAATCCGCTTCAAGCATGGTTCATGTCAGCCCATTATTCATATGCGTGATGAAATCGGCGAGCGAGACGTTGCCGCCGGTTGCGACCACAAGAACGGTCTTGCCCTTCACATCCACCTTGCCGCCGAGCAGTGCGGCCAGCGATGCCGCGCCTGACGGCTCCAGCACCAGCTTCATCCGCTCGAAGGCGATCCGCATTGCCTGCCGCACCGATTGATCGTCCACCGTGATGCCCCGCACGCCCGCGGTCTTGACCGCCGCGAAGGGCGCATCGCCTGGGCGTCGCGACATAAGCCCGTCGCAGATCGATTTCGGCCCGATCGGCATCGTCTCGATGCTGCCATGCGCCAGGGAGGCACCCATGCCGTTGAATCCTTCCGGCTCGACGCCGATGATCTCGGTAGCCGGCGACAAATAGTGGAAGGCAAGCGAAACGCCGCCGATCAGCCCGCCACCGCCGACCGAGCAGAACAACAGATCGGCGCTGGCATCCTTGGCGGCAAGCTGGTCGAGCGCCTCGAGGCCAGCGCCCGCCTGGCCGGCGACGATCTCGGGATCGTCGAACGGATGCAGGAGAGCCACGCCTTCGGTCTCGGCGATTTCGCGCGCCTTGGCGGCGGCGACCTCCTCACGGGCGCGCTCGCCATGGTCGGTGAGCACGACTCGCGCGCCGTAACCCGCCGTGGCGTCACGCTTGGCGGCCGGCGCGTCGATCGGCATGACGATGGTGACGGGAATGCCGAGCGCCTGGCCAGCGGCGGCCAGCCCCTGCGCGAAATTGCCGGAAGAATAGGCGACGACGCCCCTCTTCGCCTCGTCGGCCGAAAGCCGCTTCAGCCGCCAATAGGCGCCGCGTATCTTGAAGGATCCGGCCCATTGCAGCGATTCCGGTTTAACGAAGACACGGGCCGCACCTGTCTCGCGCGCCAGTGCCACCGATTCCATCAGCGGCGTGATCTGCGTCGCCCGGGAGGTGACGGCATAGGCCTGCTTGAGATGGTCGAGGGTAGGAACGAGAAGGTCTGCCATCATTCGCCTCGCGGAAACCGTTTCTGCTCTTCGAGCACGTTGAGATCCATGTGGTTGCGCATGTAACGTTCCGACGCCTTTTGCAGCGGCTGGAATTCCCAGGGGTAGTGCGTGCCATTGCGCAGCGCCGGATAGACCACCCAGCGCCGCGCCTGGCTGGCGCGCACGGCGGCATCGAAAGCCACCATGTCCCAGCGCGCGCGGACTTTTTCCATGAACGCCGCCGCCAGATCGGCATGCGCCGGATCGGCGGCGAGATTGGTCAATTCATGTGGATCGGATTCGATATCATAGAGTTGGGGCGGATCGATCTCGCAATGGACGAACTTGTAACGGCCATCGCGGATCGCCACCAACGGCGCGTTGGAGCCTTCGGCGGCGTATTCCATCAGCACTGGTGCGGTGCGCTGCTTGCCATCCAGCAGCGGCAGCAGCGACTGGCCATCGGTCCATGGCGCGATCGCGCTCATGTCGATGCCGGCGAGGTCGCAGAGCGTCGGCGTCACATCGAGATTGGAGACCGGCGTGTCGATCCGGCCGGCCGGCACGCCCTTGCCCGCGATCATCAGCGGCACCCGCGCCGAGCCCTCGAAGAAGCACATCTTGAACCACAGCCCGCGCTCGCCGAGCATATCGCCGTGGTCCGAGCAGAACAGGATGATTGTGTCGTCGAGCATGCGCGTACGCTCGAGCACCGACAGCAGCTCGCCGACCTTGTCGTCGAGATAGGAGATGTTGGCGAAGTAGCCGCGACGGGAGCGGCGGATCTGCTCGGCAGTGATGTCGAAACTGTCGTAGTCGCAGGCTTTATACAGCCGCTTCGAATGCGGATCCTGGCTGTCATAGGGAATGAAGCCCACTTCGGGCTCGAGCGCCGGGCAATCTTCGTAGAGATCCCAATATTGCCGCCGTGCCACATAGGGATCGTGCGGATGGGTGAAGGAAACCGTCAGGCACCAGGGCCGGTGCGCGGCGCCGTCGGAGACGCGCGCGAAATCATAGAGCTTCTGCACCGCATGGAAGGCGACCTCGTCGTCATACTCCATCTGGTTCGAGATCTCGGCGACGCCGGCACCGGTCACCGAGCCCAGATTGTGGTACCACCAGTCGATCCGCTCGCCGGGCTTGCGATAGTCCGGCGTCCAGCCGAAATCAGCCGGGTAGATATCGG